>JAQXMV010000001.1 GCA_029013165.1 Oscillospiraceae bacterium
TCCCGGTTGAGCATCTGCACCGTTTCCATGACCTCTTTTCTGCCGCGGGGATCGAGCATGGAGGTCGGCTCGTCAAGGACGATACACTCCGGCTCCATGGCGATGATGCCGGCGATAGCCACTCTCTGCTTCTGACCGCCTGAGAGCTTGTGGGGCTCAAAGGTGCGGAATTCATACATACCCACCCGTTTCAGGGCGTCGTCAACCCGGCGCCTGATCTCTTTGGGCTCAACGCCCAAATTTTCCGGGCCGAAAGCCACATCGTCCTCCACAATGGTCGCAACGATCTGATTGTCGGGGTTCTGAAAAACCATGCCGACTTTCTGTCTGATGGTCTCGAGCTTACTTTCATCGGCGGTGTCGATCCCGTCCACGAGCACCCTGCCTTTCTGCGGCACGGCGATAGCGTTGCAGAGCTTGGCAAGGGTCGATTTTCCGCAGCCGTTATGGCCGAGCACGGCGACAAAGTCGCCTTTTTCAACGCTGAGATTTAAGTTTTTGATAACGGTGTCCTCGGCTCTGAGCTCCTCACCCTCATCGGTGTAGCCGAAGGTCACCCCTTCAAATTCGATGTATTTTGCCATGAATCATATCTCCGAAAATATGGATTTTTCCTTATTTTTCCCAGATCGCCGAAGCGCCGCAGGGAAGAATCATACCGCTTTCTGTCACGGGCAGACCGATCTCCGAGGAGCTGACCTTGCCGCCGAAGCGTTTTTTCACCACGGCGCCGAGGATATACTCCATGACCGAGGAGGAAAGTCCTGCGGTATAGGAATTGATGAGCATCATCATCGAGTCCTCATATAAAAGCTCACTGCAAAGCTCAACGAAACGGTATACCTCGTCCTCTAATTTCCAAACCTCGCCGCCGGGGCCTCTGCCATAGGAGGGCGGATCCATAATGATAATGTCATATTTATTGCCGCGTCTGATCTCGCGCTGCACGAACTTGATGCAGTCGTCCACGATCCACCGCACACTCCTGTCACCGAGAGAGGAGGACTGAGCGTTTTCTCTTGCCCAGGCCGTCATACCCTTGGAGGCGTCTACATGGACAACATGAGCGTTTTCCGCCAGGGCGGCCAGAGTCGCTCCGCCGGTATAGGCGAAAAGATTGAGCACTTTCACGGGTCGGCCGGCATTGCGGATCAGCTGCCGCGTGTAATCCCAGTTGACTGCCTGCTCGGGGAAAAGACCCGTGTGCTTGAAGCCCATGGTCTTGATATTAAAGGTCAGATCTTTATAATTTATGCTCCAGAAATCCGGCATTTTGCTTCGGATCTCCCAGGAACCGCCGCCGCTTTTAGAACGATGATAGCGTGCATTGGCCGAGTGCCAGAGAGGATTGGTTTTCGGCGTCTTCCAGATCACCTGTGGATCGGGACGCACCAGAATGATATCCCCCCAGCGTTCCAGACGCTCACCCTCGGAGCAGTCGATCAGTTCATATTCTTTCCAGTCTTTGCTGTATCTCATATCTCACAATCCCGTATTCTTTATTGCTGACCCGGCACAGGAATGCCTAGGTGCTCATAGCCGGCAGGGGTCACCACTCTGCCGCGTGGCGTTCTGCCGAGGTAGCCGATCTGCATCAGATAAGGCTCATAGACATCCTCAATGGTGACCGCTTCTTCACCGATGGCGGCAGCGATGGTCTCCAAACCTACGGGGCCTCCGCCGTAATTTCTGATCATGGTGGAGAGAAGCAGACGGTCAATGGAGTCCAGTCCCATGTGGTCGATTTCCATTTTTTCTAGGGCGTGGTCGGCGCTTTCCTCGTCGATGATGCCGTTGCCGACGATCTGCGCAAAATCCCTTGCCCTTTTTAGCAGTCGGTTGGCAATTCTCGGTGTTCCTCTCGAGCGTGAAGCGATCTCAAGAGCGCCGTATTTATCAATATCAATCCCCAGTATGCCGGCGCTTCGCGTGACGATCTGAGCCAGCTCCTCGGGTGTATAAAGTTCAAGGCGAAGTATGACGCCGAAGCGGTCACGCAAAGGCGCCGAAAGCTGTCCTGCCCTCGTGGTGGCTCCCACCAGGGTAAACTTGGGCAGATCGAGACGAATGGAGCGCGCCGAAGGGCCTTTGCCGATGATGATATCCAGAGCGTTATCCTCCATGGCGGGATAGAGCACCTCTTCCACGCTTCGGTTCAGCCGGTGAATCTCGTCAATGAAAAGCACATCGCCCTCGCTGAGATTGGTCAGCAGTGCCGCCAGATCCCCCTGCTTTTCGATGGCAGGGCCGGAGGTGACGCGGAAGTTGACATTCATCTCGTTGGCGATAATGCCGGCCAGTGTGGTTTTGCCAAGACCCGGCGGGCCGTAAAGCAAAACATGATCCAGAGTCTCTCCCCTGTTGAGGGCGGCTCTGATATATACCTCTAGATTTTCCTTGGCTTTCTCCTGTCCGATATAGTCGGTCAGCACTTTCGGACGCAGCGAAGTCTCAATGTCACCGTCAAAGGAGGTCAGATCCGGTGTGATCATTCTTTCTTCAAAATCCATTTGATTTTTTTCTTACCCTTTCCGGCTACTTTTTTCAGGTGATTTTACCCTGCTGTAGCCTGCAGGGCGGTAAAGACAAAAAACGCTGCCTCAAAGATTTCTGCTCAGGAGCTTGAGGGCTTCTTTGATGATGCGCTCCACCGGCAGCGAGGGATCGACCTTGCTCACGGCGACGGCGGCGTCGGACTGACTGTAACCAAGCATGGTCAGTGCCGCCACGGCCTCGCCTGTGGCCGGCATATCGGTGACGGCCGCAACCCGGCCGACATCCTCGGAGACTGCCTCTGAGGACTGAGCAAGAGTGCCGACCTTATCTTTCAGATCCAAGATGATTCTTTGGGCGATTTTGGGGCCGATTCCGCTGACGCGGGTGATGGCCTTGACATCGCCGGCGGAAATGCTCAGCGCCAGTCTGTCGGGCGTAAGCTCCGAAAGAATCGCCAGTGCCACTTTCGGTCCCACTCCGTTGACGGAAATCAGCATACGGAACCACTGCAGTTCATATTCCGTGGAAAAGCCAAACAGCGACAGGGTGTCCTCACGGACATTCAGATGGGTAAAAAGCGTTGCGGTCTCCCCCACCGTCAGGTCACTGAGGGTGCCTGCACTGCTCAGGCACAGAAAGCCGACTCCTGCACATTCCACAACGGCATAGTTGAGATTTTTGCTGATAGTTTTGCCTGTGAGCGAATAAAACACCGTTTATATCCCCTTTCTGATTCTGAGACTGCCGGTCATGAGAGAGCCGCTGGAATGGGCGTGACAAACGGCCATGGCCAGGGCATCGGCAGTGTCATCGGGTTTGGGCACCTTTTCCAGGCCGAGGATTCGTCTGATCATTTCCTGCACCTGTTTTTTGTCCGCCCTTCCGTAGCCGACCACACTCTGCTTCACCTGAAGCGGCGTGTATTCATAGGCGCACACGCCTTTTTTTTGAGCGGCCAGCATAATAACTCCTCTGGCCTGACTGACATCAATGACGGTTTTGGCATTGTTGTTATAAAAGAGCTTTTCCACCGCCATGGCTTCGGGCTGAAAGCGGTCAATGATCGCGCTCAGCCGGTCATAGATCGTTTCTAAGCGTTCATTGAAAGGCGTTCCAGCGTCAGTGAGGATCGCGCCGTAATCGAGAATGGTGAAGTGATTGTTTTTATAATCGAGCACACCGTAGCCGACTATAGCATAGCCCGGATCAATTCCTAATATAACCATGGCCTTTCACCTCACATAAAGTATTAAGTCATTATATCATAAGTTGAATTTTTGAGCAAGGGATATGACAAAGAAAAGCCCCTTTCGGGGCAAAAAATATGCGGCAGGATAGCCTGCCGCAGTCTGACTTAAGCGTTCACATCTTCGAGATAGTATTCTGCTCTCTCGTTGCAGCTTCTCGGAACCGTACGGTAGCCGGAATAATCCAGC
>JAQXMV010000002.1 GCA_029013165.1 Oscillospiraceae bacterium
ACGGGCACCAACGGAAAGACCACCGTCGCCGCGATGCTTCACACCATTCTCCGTCTCAGTGGAAAAAAGTGCGGTATGATCTCCACCGTGGAGTATGATCTCTGCGAAGCAGCTTTTGCCGGTGACCGAACCACACCGGACTGTTTTGAACTGCACAGCTATTTTGACAGACTGGTCAGACAGGGGGCGGAGTACTGCATCCTTGAGGCTTCGTCTCAGGGAATCAGTCAGAAACGCCTGTGGGGACTGCATTTTGACACGGTGATTTTCACCAATCTGACGGAGGATCACCTGGATTATCACGGCACCATGGAGAATTACCTGGCCGCCAAAAAAGAGATTTTTTCACAGACCGACTGCGGAATCATCAATCTTGATGATCCCTATGCCGATGAATTTATCGGCGCCTGTAAGGGAAAGGTAATAACATACTCGTCAAAAAATAACGAGGCGGATTTTCTCGCCAAGTGTATCAAAACCGATGAAAACGGCAGCGACTATGCCCTCGTCACCGATTATATTATTCATCGGATCAAGGTTGGCTGTCCAGGTGAATTCAATGTGATGAATTCCCTGGCGGCTGTCGCCGCAGCCTACGGCAAGGGGATTTCCCTAGAGTTTTGCGCCCACGCGCTTCGCGCCTTTTCGGGCGTCAGGGGGAGAATGGAGCTTCTTGACACCGGCACGGATTATAAAGTCATCATTGACTATGCCCACACGCCCGACGCACTGAGCAAGGTGCTCTTATGTCTTGGTAACTTTCCCCATAACCGGATCATCACGGTTTTCGGCTGCGGAGGCGAAAGAGACGCCGCGAAGCGGCCGATCATGGGAGAAACCGCCGCACGGCTCAGCGATATTCTGATCATTACCAGCGACAACCCGAGAGGGGAGGATCCGCAGAAAATAATTGACGACATTCTTTCGGGTATAAAAAAGCCAAAAAAGTCTGTCTATATTCACGAAAACCGCAGAAAAGCCATAGAATACGCCTTGAAAACCGCAGGAAAGAATGATATTATTCTTTTAGCCGGAAAAGGCCATGAAAGGGATCAGGAAATTGCCGGGGAAAAGCATGCCTTCGATGAGAGAAAAATCGTCGGTGAAATTCTGTCCCAAGAAAAATCAAACCCATAAGCCGCAGGCTTATCAAAAAGGAAGGGAATGTTTCAAATGAACACCGTTACATCAATCATACTGTCTCTTGTGATATCCTTCGCCGTCACTGCGCTACTGGGATATGTTCTCATACCGATTCTTCACAAGCTGAAGTTCGGCCAGAATATCCTGACGGACATCGGACCGAAATGGCACGCCAAAAAGCAGGGAACACCGACCATGGGCGGCTGGATGTTCCTCATCGGCACCATTTTTGCCGTTGCGGTCACGGGCATCATCTGTATTGCCACTCGCTTCCATATTTTTTCTGAAATGCAGGAGCTGAAAAATCAGCAGACGGTGCGCCTTGTCAGCGGTATTCTGATGGCTTTCTGTTTCGCGCTTGTGGGTTTTGCCGATGACTACATCAAGGTGGTCAAAAAAAGGAATCTCGGTCTGACGGAAATTCAGAAAACGATTCCCCAGGTGCTCATCATCGGCGCCTATCTTTCCAGCCTGATGATCAGCAAAAGCACAGCTATGTTTATTCCTTTTTACGGCAAAGTGGCTCTTGACACGCCTCTGGGTATGGCCTTTTTCTTCCTTTTCGGTGTTTGCGTCATTTACGGCTGTATCAATGCCGTGAACTTCACCGACGGAATTGACGGCCTGTGCGGCAGCGTTACCGTTCCGGTGGGTGTCGCCTTTGCGGTGATGGCGCTGATTATGAAAAATACCTCTTTGGGTATTCTCGGCGCCGCCCTTGCAGGAGGTTGTGCCGGCTATCTGATCTGGAACCACTATCCCGCCAAGGTTATGATGGGTGATACCGGTTCCATGTTCCTGGGCGGCATCATCGTGGCTCTGGCCTATATGGCGGAGTGTCCGATCATACTGCTGCCGGTGGGCATCATCTATGTTATCGAGGCTCTTTCCGATGTTATTCAGATCGCTTCCATCAAAATCCGCCACAAAAAAGTATTCAAAATGGCGCCCATTCATCACCACTTTGAAATGTGCGGCTGGAAAGAAAACAAGATTGTTGCCGTTTTCACTTTCGTGAGCGTCATCGGCTGTGCCATAGGCGTATTGGCCATGTATTTTACTGTACGATAAATGAACTTCGACCATATAAAAAGCAATCATTCAGCAGGGAGGAAATATGAGTAGGGTGATCAGCAGAGCCAGAGGGCTATATGAAAAATACACCGTCAGAGGAGCCTTTGATGTCCTTTTCCTTTGTACGGTTCTCATACTTTTTTCTCTGGGACTTATTATGATGTATTCAGCCGGCTATGTCTATGCTGAATACAACAAGGGAAACGCCAATGTTTTCTTCATCAGTCAGCTTGAAAAAGCGGTTATCGGTTTTGCGGCGATGATCATACTGAGCAAGATGGATTACAGAATTTTTAATTCTTTCTTTACCGTGATCATCAACGGAATCGTCATATTGCTGCTGGTCTATGCGCTGATCTCCAATCTCGGCAGCGACGATCAGGAAACCAGCCGCTGGGTGTCGATTCTGGGCATTCAGTTTCAGCCTTCGGAGCTGGCGAAATTCAGCATGATTCTTCTGCTGAGCTATATGATGTGTATTTTGCAAAAGCCACTGCGCTGTCCTATGGGGCAAAAAAAGAAAGCTAAGCTGACTTTTGAACAGGATCACATGCTGGGCTGTGAACAGGCCATCTTCAAGCATTTCAGAGGGCAGTTCTCCTCCTGTATTCTCCTTGCCATGACCGTGGCGGTTTTCTGCGGTCTGGTACTGCTGGAAAAGCACTACAGTGCCGCAATCCTGATCTTCCTGATAGGATTTTCCATGGTGTGGCTCGGCGGATCGGACTGGCGGCTTTTTGCTGTTGTGGTAGCAGTCATTGCTGTGGCTGTCGCGGTGATTTTGCTCAAGCCGGACATACTCAGCGGCTTCGGTTTTGCCGCAAGCAGAATTATGAGCTTTCTCGACAAGGACAATCCGGCTTATATTGATGTGCGCCGTCAGACGGTGAACGGGCTGTATGCCATTGCCTCCGGCGGTTTCTTCGGGGTCGGACTGGGTAATTCCAAACAAAAACAGCTTTATATTGCAGAACCGCACAATGACTTTATTTTCCCCGTTATCGTCGAGGAATTGGGCTTTGTGGGCGCGGCGGTAATCTTGCTCCTTTTTGCTTTCCTGATTTACAGAGGTTATAAGATTGCGGTCAAATGCAAGGACTATTTCGGCTCGTTAGTCGTCATGGGCATCATGATTCAGGTGGCTTTGCAGCTCATCATCAATCTTGCCGTTGTGACGGATCTTATCCCCAATACCGGCATGGCGCTGCCCTTTTTCAGCTTCGGCGGCACGGCGATCATGGTGTTGCTGGCGGAAATGGGCGTTGTGCTCAGCGTGTCGAGAAAATCCTATATAGAAAAGTAAGATATAGGGATACTATTTGAAAAGAGAGTGACAAAAAATGAAGGTACTTTTTGCAGCCGGAGGAACCGGCGGACACATCAATCCCGCCCTTGCCGTGGCAGGGGAGATCCGCGAAAGATATCCTGACGCCGAGATCTTATTTGTGGGCGCCAAGGGTAAAATGGAGGCGCGCCTTGTGCCGGCGGCAGGCTTTCAGCTTAAAACAATAAGAATATCAGGTTTTCAGCGTAAGATAACTATCGGTAATATTTTCAGGAATATTCTGACTCTAATATATCTTTTCACCAGCGTCTTTGCCGTGAAAAAGATACTCAGAGATTTTGCTCCCGATGTTGTCGTCGGTTTCGGCGGCTATGTCAGCGGCCCTGTCCTCAGAGCGGCGGCAAAAATGGGAATACCCACGGCCATTCATGAACAGAACGCCTATCCCGGTGTGACCAATAAGGCTCTGGCCAAACAGGTGGACAGAGTTATGCTCACTGCCGTGGAAGCGGAAAAATATATGCAGTGCAAAAATAAGCCTGTGGTCACAGGACTGCCCGTCAGAGGCGCCATGCTGAAAGCCGATCGGGATTTTGCACGGGCGGAAATGGGCATTCGGGACGATCAGAAGCTGATACTTTCCATGGGAGGCAGTCTCGGCGCCGAGACCATCAATAAGGCGATGGTTGATATCATCGCGGATAACTGCAACAAAAAGGATCTGTATTTTATCCATGCCATGGGTCAGTACGGGCTCTGGGTGCCGGACAAGCTGAAAGAAAAAGGCGTTGACGCGGCAAAATACAGCAATGTGGAGCTCAGGGAATACATCAACGATATGGAAAAATGTATGCCTGCCGCCGATGTAGTGATCTGCCGTGCAGGAGCCAGCTCTCTTTCGGAGCTTCAGGCTCTCGGCAAAGCCTCCATACTCATTCCGTCGCCTAATGTGGCGGAAAACCATCAGTTCCACAACGCCATGGCGATGGTAAACAGGGGTGCGGCGCTGATCATTGAGGAAAAGGATCTGACAAAAGAAAAAATGCAGGAACTCTTTGATTCCCTTGTTTTGGATGACGAAAAACGCCATGATGTGGAGCGTGAAGCCGCCGCCATGTCTGTGACAGACGCAAAGGAAAAAATCGCGGATATTGTCCTGTCTTTGATCAAATCCTGAGGAAAAATCACCGAAATTCACCTTTTGGCATAGGATAAGGTGAAAGGGTGATCAAGAATGGAAAGTATCGTAATCAGCGGCGGCAGACGCCTCCGGGGAGAAATTGACCTGCAGGGCTCCAAGAACAGCTCCCTGCCAATTCTTGCGGCAACGGTACTCGTCAGGGGCGTGAGTGTGATACATAACTGCCCCGATATCCGAGATGTGGATGCCGCAGTGAAAATACTGCGGCATTTAGGCTGTTTGGTAAAAAGAGAAAATGATACGCTTATAGTTGATTCGACGGAAATATCATGCTATAATATACCGGAAACTTTCATGCGGGAGATGCGCTCGTCTATTGTTTTTCTCGGCTCTGTCCTCGGACGCATGGGAATTGTGCAGCTGAGTTCTCCGGGAGGCTGTGAGATCGGGCTGCGGCCGATTGATCTGCATCTGAGCTCCCTGAGAAGTCTCGGCTATACCATTGACGAGGCCCACGGTTCCATTCTGTGCAGAAGAGTCGGGGATATCAGCGGATCGGTGATCAGTCTATCTTTTCCCAGCGTTGGCGCCACGGAAAATGCGATTCTCGCCTCTGTGATCTCAAAGGGCAGAACGGTGATCCTCAATGCGGCCAGAGAGCCGGAAATCAAAGATCTTGCCGATTTTCTCTGCAGCTGCGGCTGCCGGGTGGAGATAGGCTCCCAGGGTACTGTCGCCGTGGAAGGCGTAGACAGCCTTCACGGCTGTGAGCATTGGGTGATACCGGACAGAATTGCGGCGCTAACTTATATGGCAGCCACAGCCGCCGCCGGCGGCGAAGTGCTTATCCGAAATGTCGATACTTCAGCTTTTTTGTCGGTGCTACCTCTCTTTGAGGGCGCCGGCTGTGAGATCAAGGATAAGGGCAATTCTCTGCTGATCACCATGAGGCGGCGTCCCATTGCTGTCAGAGACATCAGAACCATGCCCTATCCGGGCTTTCCTACGGACGCACAGGCACCGGTCATGACGATGTGTGCGGTGGCCGAGGGCACCAGCGTGATTGTGGAGAATATTTTTGAGAGCCGGTTTAAGCATGTGGGCGAACTCATACGCATGGGTGCTGAAATCAAGATCGAGGGCAGACTGGCCCTGATCGACGGCGTGAAAGAGCTTTATGCCGCCAGAGTGCAGGCTCAGGATCTTCGGGGCGGAGCCGCACTGGTGATTGCCGGGCTTTGCGCAGTCGGCGAAACAAGAGTTGAAAATGTCCGCCATATTGATCGCGGATATGAAAGAATAGATTCGGTGCTGCAATCTCTCGGAGCAGAGATCAGGCGCATCAATGACGAATGAAGAAAGGCGGTGGATGATATGAGCGAAAACGGTGGCTTCGGAAGCTATTTCGGCGACCATGAAAGGCCGAGACAGGTTCAGAATATTACCTCGGACCGATGGCCGAGCATCGTTGCGCCCATCAGCTCCACCGATAATTATACAGCTTATACGGCGCCACCTCCGCCGAGAAAGCCGCAGCAGCGGCTGGGCGAAAGAGGGGAGTCTCAGGCAAAAAAGGCACCGAATAAAAATGTCTCTTCCGGTGTGACTTCCGGCGCCAATCCCAATGCCGAAAGAAAAAAAACAGCGAAAAATACCCGGGGCAAGACCGCGAAAAAATCCGGAACAGCGGCAAAAGCCAAGGCGGCTTCTCCGAAAGGCAGTAATGAGATCCCTATCTCGGAAATGCAGGGCCCGGGAAATAACCGCGCAGAAAAGGGACATTCTGCTCCCGTCAGGGAGAAAAAGCCGGGAAAACGCGCACAAAAACGAAGCAAGCGAAGCTGTTCCCGGGATAACAAACGCTTTTTACATCTGGTTCGCACGGGAAAAAGTCCCGATGAGGCAAGACGGATCATCAACCGCGGAAAAATCCGCCGCCGGCGGCGTAGTGCCTTTTTCAGCGGCGTCAGTCTTTTCCTTTTTGCTTTTCTGCTTGTGGCTGCTTTTTGCTACAGCGAGGGCGGCATCATTTCAAAGATCATCGTGGACGGTGATAATGTTTACACGGAAAAAGAGATCGTCGACGCCTCCAATGTGAAGCTGGGACAGAATATGCTTTCCGTCAGGGAAAGAGAGGTCAACAGCAGCGTCACCTCGATCTTGCCCTTTATTTCCAAGGTCTCCGTTGATTATCAGCTCCCGGACACCGTGAAGCTGGACATTGTCTCGGCTGAGGAAAAGTATATCATCAAAAACGGAAAAGGCTATATCTGTGTGGATAAAACCGGAAAAGTAGTTTCCGAGAAAAAAAAGAAGCTGGAAAACGGACAGTATCTCATTCTGGGAATGACGGCTCAGGAATATACGGTAGGCGAACCCTATGTCCCCATCGAGGACAATCAGGAAAAATATAAGATGGCCTGTGAGTTGGCCCAGGCGGCTTTTGAGAGCGAACTGCTGGCAAGCGGTGTCATCAATGTTTCCGATATTCGTGAAATAACCTTTACTTATCAGTCAAGAATAAGAATATACTTCGGAAAGAATCCGGACTTCAAAAAGAGCGTGGAGCTTGCTGAGGCCATCATTCGGGAGATCGACGACACCAAGCCGACGGGATATATTGATTTGAGCTTCAGCAGACCGACCTTTATGCAGGGCATAATGGAAAAAGACTAAAATAATTTAAGGTTTATTTAATAAATTTTCCTTAAACTTATTGATAATTGTTCTTGTATTTTTTCGCTTGCCGTGCTATAATAACTTGAATAATAAATTACTGTGCTGTTTTTTCCGTGAAATTGATTTCAGACGGAGCGAATGGCACCTCTCCTGCGGATATCTTTCTTTCGCCTTTCGGTAGATTGCAGCCGCTGAACGGAGCAAATATTTTATATCAGGAGGAAGTAAAATGGGCTTCATAATGGATAATGATAATGTCACCTATAATCAGATCAGGGTTGTCGGCGTCGGAGGCGGCGGCGGAAATGCCATCAACAGCATGGTGGAGTCCGGCATCGTCGGCGTGGAGTTCCTTTCCATCAATACCGACAGACAGATCCTTGAGAATTCCAAGGCAACTCATAAGATTCAGATCGGCGAAAAAGTCACCGGCTGCATGGGTGCGGGCGGCGATCCTGCCGTCGGCAAAAAAGCCGCTGAGGAAAGCCGTGATGTGATCGCCGATGCTCTTCGCGGAGCCGATATGGTTTTCATCACAGCCGGTATGGGAGGCGGCACCGGAACCGGTGCGGCTCCCGTCGTAGCTGATGTTGCCCGTGAGCAGGGCGCACTGACGGTTGGTATCGTGACCAAGCCTTTCAAGTTTGAGGGCAGAAAGCGCATGATTCAGGCCGAAGAGGGTATTCAGGAGCTTGAAAAATATGTAGACAGCCTGATTGTGATTCCCAACGAGAGACTCAAGCTGCTGGGGGACAAGTCCTTGAGCGTCAAGGACGCTTTCAGCAAAGCCAACGATGTTCTCTGGCAGGGCGTCAAGAGTATTTCTGACACCATCAAGGTTCCCGGTTATATCAACCTGGACTTTGCCGATATCAAGAGTGTCATGAAGGACGCCGGCCGTGCACACATGGGTATCGGCCGCGGCCGCGGTGCCGACTGCGCAGCAGAGGCAACCAAGCAGGCTATCACCAGTCCGCTGCTTGAGACCGCTATTGACGGTGCCAGCGGTGTCATCATCAATGTTACCTGTTCTTCGGATATGTCTCTTGATATGATCGAGCAGGCCGGATCACTCATTGCTGAGGCATCTCATCCCGATGCCAACATTATCTTCGGTTCTGTTTTCGACGAGGATATGGGCGACGAGATGCTCATTACGGTTATCGCAACCGGTTTCGGTGCCGGCAGCAATTCGGACAAGCCTGCTGCTGAGAGTAAGAACGAAAAAGCCGCAGCGCCTGCCCCGGAATTTATCAGTCAGTCCGCAGCTTCTGCGGCAGACACGATTTTCGGTTCCATGAGCAAGGAAGCCGTTGACTTTGCCTCCACCAAGTTTGGTCAGAGCTTTGTTTCCATCTTTGAGCAGGCTGCCGCCGCAGCCAACGGCAAGGGTCCTGCTCCTGTTGCAGATATTCCCACCATGCCCATCACCCCCATTGAAACGGTTGTTCCCGAAGCACCTGAGGCACCGGTACAGAGTGCTCCGGCAGCCACTACACAGGCTTTCGATGTGATCGAAACGCCGCCGAAGAAGTCCGGTTCGATTTTTGACGATCCTGATGAGGACGAGAGCGATGTGCTTCCTGTTTTCAAGGGCAGAAATATTTTCGGAAATAACTGATACAATAACAGTAGCCGCTTTTCCTTTCGGAAAAGCGGTTTTTGCTTGTTTTCAGTCTTTTTGATTCTATGAGTCAAATTTAAATAAATGAAAAGGGCAATCACCTCAGTGATCACCCTTTTGTGACATTATCGGATTTCCAAACTGTTAAATCAGAAAATGATGTGAAGTATTGCCTTTGTAAAAGCCTTTGTGAGTGCAGTGATGATTGTTGTTGTGACGAAAGTGAAAAGCATTATAGACATCTCCTCAGAAATAGATTATTAGGAAACTTTTTCCTACGGTTTCATTATAACAAATTAAATGTCGTTTTGCAATACAGAAGTAAAAAAATATGAGGGAATATTTAAAGAAAAACCCAGGTAACCGCTGAAAAAAGCACCCTTTTGGGTGCTTTTTTGGTGCCGGTGACCGGACTTGAACCGGTACGGTGTTGCCACCGAGGGATTTTAAGTCCCTTGCGTCTGCCTATTTCGCCACACCGGCATAAAACTTTTGACCTGATAATTATAACCGCTATTTCCCTGATTGTCAAGATTAATTTTTGGGTTGTGTTTTGCTCTTTTGGCATCAAGCTGAAGAATTGATACAAGGTGTATCAATGTGAACTTATTGTCGGTTTTTTTTACTTTTTATTTACAATATCCATAAAAATAATTAACACTATCAGTATCACGGATGGTATAATGATGTAGATTAGTCATATGCTGTATTCGTCCTTTTCGGTAACGGCTATGACTGATGTTTAGGAGGTGTTTCTTTGTTCGGAAAAAAGTATGGCTTTCATGAATGTGAAGAAGTTGATTCTTTGGTGGAGTTAGTGGAGCGTTCGGAACGCCTTTATTCAGACAGCATAGCAATTAAATATAAATTCAAACGGCAACGCAGAGAAAAGACCTATCGGGATCTTGTTCGGGACAGTAAAACACTCGGACAGTATCTGCTCAAAGCCGGACTCAAAACCGGTCATGTTGCTTTGCTTGGTGCTTCCTCTTATGAGTGGATCACCGCCTATATCGGCACCATGTATGCCGGAATGGTGATCATACCGCTGGATAAAGAGCTGAATGCCGAGTCCCTCGGCGAGGAGATTCTTCAGTCTGATGCCGATATACTCCTTTATGATATGGAATATGCAGAGGTGGCACAGAATATTCTTTCCCTGACGGGTGGAAGTATAAAAAGTGCCTGCATTAATGATCCCGACTGTCCGCCGGTTCCCGAGGGAGAGGCTGTTGACTTCCCCAAGGTTGACCCCGAGAAGCTCTCCGCCATTGTTTTCACTTCCGGCACAACAGGAAAAAGCAAGGGTGTTATGCTGACGCAAAAAAACATTGCGTCCAATGTGGTGGACGGTGTCAGTGCCATTGATCTGGAACACGGCAAGGATGTGGCTATGTCTGTTTTGCCGATGAATCATACCTTTGAGTGCACTTTCACGGTGTTCGGCGGTATCTATTTAGGCGTTACGGTCTGCATCAGCGGCGGACTGAAATACATACAAAGAGAACTGGGCGAATATCAACCGACGGTTATGCTGGTGGTTCCCATGATCGCCCAAAAGCTCCTTGATAAAGTATGGTATACAGCCCAAAAGCAAGGCAAGGCGGATAAACTGAAAAAGGGTATTGCGCTTTGCCGTCTGGCCAGGGCTTTCGGTCTTGATCTGACCGATAAAATGCTCGGCGAAGTCCGGGCCGCTTTCGGCGGCAAACTCCGTATGCTGATCTGCGGCGGCGCTCCCATGAGTGAGGAACTGCTGTTACAATGCCGTGATCTGGGTGTCACACTTTTGCAGGGCTACGGTCTGACGGAGTGCTCTCCGCTGCTTTCATTGAATTTCCCGAATTATCACAGACCGAACTCCGTGGGTAAGGTCATCAAACACTGTCAGGCAAAGACCGTTGACGGTGAAATCTGGGCAAAGGGTCTCAGCGTATCCTCCGGATACTATAAAAATCCCGAGGAAACCGAAAAATCCTTTGAGAACGGCTGGTTTAAAACAGGTGACCTTGGATTTATCGACGGGGATAACTTCATCTTTATTACCGGAAGAAAGAAAAATCTGATCATTCTCGGCAACGGTAAGAATGTGTCGGCTGAGGAAATCGAAGAGCATCTCTATAAGCTGCCTTATGTCAGTGAGACCGTCGTCAGCGGAAACAATGACAAGATCTGCGCTGAGATTTATCTGGATCCGGATATTCCCGATATTACCGAGGAAAAGGTTCATGGCGATATTGCCGGCATTAACGGTAAGTTGGCTCATTATAAGAGAATCAGCGCCGTCAAATTCAGGGAAAAGCCCTTCCCGAAAACCTCCACCCGAAAAATCATTCGGTATAAGACCGATGAAAATATAGAACAAGAGAAAGGTAATTCTGCGGCAGTCGTCTGACAGCGGCGGAAGAAAAAGGACACAGAATATGCTGGAAAAATTGATTGCAATTTTAGAGGAGTATGTGGATCTGAAAGATATGAAGATCACCGAAGACACAGACCTCAAAAACGAACTGGACATTAATTCCATCGAGCTGGCTGAGATCATCTGCGCAGTGGAAGATGAGTTTGATATTGAGATTCCCAATAAGGATGTTTATGACATGAATACACTCGGTGATGTCATTCGATTCCTCGAAAGCCATCAGTGAGCTTCAGAGCCGAAAAAATTCCCCGCGGTTTCATTCCGCGGGGATCGTTTTTTATCAGTCGATTCTGATTTGCAGGGGGAGGGTGATGACGGAGTCGGATTCAATGGCGCCTTCCTCAAAGCACAGGAAATACTGATAGCTTTCAGGCTCATAGTAGAAGTCGCCGTCATCGACGGTGATGTGGCAGAGCAGATCGCCGCCGAATTCATCACTTGTTTCGCATACCGCGTCGGCACGGACTTTCTGTATCAGCGAGGAACCGGCCATCTGGTAGATATAGAAGCTGCCGGAGGCTGTCGGGTTTTCACCGAGATTATCACCGATGGTCAGCAGAACCTCATCGAAAAATTCGTTGTCGGGAATCTGACGGAGATTGTAACTGCTGATTTTCATATAGGTTTTTCCGTTGGCGGCCTTGTCACCGTTTTTGCGGTTGGTCACAACCAAGGTCGGCTCGGTATAAGGCTCTGTGGTTGTGGGTGCTTCCGTTGTGGGAGCCGTCGTTGTTTCGGTGGTAGTCGGATTTGTGGTTGTGGGCTTCGTGGTCGTGGGAGCCGTCGTTGTCTCCGTGGTGGAGGGCTCTGTGGTGGTTGTTTCCTCCTCGGTGGTGGCTTCCTCAGTGGTGGTCGGTGCGGCTGTGGTGACGGGAGCTGTGGTTATCGGTGCGGCTGTGGTAGGCTCCGTTGTGGTTATATCTGCTGTAGTAGTCTCGTCTTTGCCGCCGGCGCCCGATCGGACGATGATGGCAACAATGAGAGCCAGAACAACCAACAGGGCCAGGACGATGTAATACCAGTGTTTGGCAAACTTATCCTTGACATTTTCCTGCTCGTAGTCGTCGCCGTCATATTCTTCGTCGCTGTAATAATCATCGGCTTCACCGTCGGGATATTCCTCGGGATTCTGGCTGTAGGCGTCCATGGGGATATCGCCGGGAGCGTCGATCTCAAAATCAGAAACCGCCGCGGCCGGCTCGGGATGATAAACCGGCGCATCGTCGGGAATATATCTTTCCAGGTCGGCACTCATGAGCACGGGAGAAAAATATCGCTCTGTCGGACGGAAAGCCGTCGCTTTAAAGATAATCTTGGAAAGGCTGTAGTCGGCTTTGGCCGGTGTGGGGAAAACCTCGCCGCGCATACATTTGGCAAAGGCGTTTTCCCGGTCTGAGAGAGAGACCGGCGCCGGATAGGCCGGCAGGAAGGGTACGCGGTTGTTGTTGAGCAGTTTATACATCAGTATGCCCAGCGCGTAGATATCCGAGGAGCTGTCGCCGAGAGGGGAGGGGCTGTAAAGCTCCGGCGCCATATAAGGCGAAGCCTCCGGCTCGCCCTGCATGGAGGGATCGCACAGACCGAAATCACCCAGCTTATAGTTGCCGTCGGAGTCGATATAGATATTCTCCGGCTTGATGGAATGGTGCATAACGCCGGCGTTTCTAAAGCCCTCCAGGGCGCAGCAGATGTCCTTGCCCAGCTTGATCACATCACCCTTGGCGATGTTGTCGAGCTTGATGCAGTCCGTCAGCGGCGTCAGAAGCTCCATGAGCATCGGCACATAAAAGCAGGAGCTTTCTCTGACGATGGTGAAATTATCATAACGCACAATGTTTTTGTTCGTTCTGAGAGAAAGCATGATGTTCATGTTTTCGGCGATCTTGTTTTCCAGTGCGTCGAGGTATTCATCCATGTTTCTGTATTTTCCCGAGGAAATGACATCGCTGACCTCTTTGTCGCCGGAGGGGAATTTGACGGTTTTCAGTCCGAGATAGGAGAGGTGTCCCTGCTCGTTTTTATAGACCTTGAAAAACTTGGAACCCATGCCCTCGGAGAGCTTGCAGTCAACATACCATGAGCCGAAAAGAGGCTCCATGTTTTTGAGCTTTTCTATTGTCACTGTGCTGTTCACTCCTTATTTTATTCATAATAATCTACGCTAATCATATCACTAATATCCTGTCAAGTCAAGTTTTGTCTGTTTTTGCTCCGCGCGTGAAATGCCCGCAGGGAAAGTGCTGTCATTTTGCACGAATTACAGTTTTGCGGTTAATATATTTTTTACAAAACAAAAGACAGATTCTATTGATTTACGGCCAAAAAAGATGTAAACTAATAAAGTATAAGAAAAATTTTGACCGATATTGTCGAATTATATATGACTATCTTTAATTCAGGTGAAAAATTTGAAAAAAATATTCGTTTTACTTCTGTTAGCTGCCATTATATGCATTTATCCCATTTCCAATGCCATCGCGCTTGCGCGCAGTGGAAATGAGACTTCCGCCGCAGACACCAAAAGCGGAACCGCTGTGCTGGAAAGCATCGCCGATTACGATGTGAAAAAGGCGGAAACCAATGTCAGAACTGCTAAGGAAAAGAGAGAGGATCCCACCGGCAACGCAAAAAAGGTGGCCGCTGTTTTAAAAAGTCTGCAGCAGGGCAAGACTACTTACAGAAAGGTTTTGTCCGATGTTTATATTGTCGGTGACTCCCTGATGAAGGGCCTTGAATCCTATGATATTCTCAACAGCAATCATCTGATTGCGCAGGTCAGTGCCAGCCTCTATCATCTCAAAGAGCATGTACCCGATATTATTAAGATCAATCCGCCGGTGCTTATCATTCATTACGGAATCAACATGATCAGCACCGAAAGCTCTCAGCTCAAAACCTTTATTTCCATGTATACCGGCATTATCAAACAGCTCAAAAAAGCCCTCCCGGAAACCAGAATCGTGATCAGCGGCCTTTTCCCCGTCAATGCTCAGGTGGCCACGGCCAAGCGTTTTACGATGATCAGTGCCTACAATAAGAGCCTCAAGGCCATGTGCAAAGAGCTCCAGGTGGAATTCCTCGACAGTTCATCGGTGCTCAAGGCGCATCCGGAGTGTTACGGCGGCGATGGAATCCATCTGTCCAAGGCTTTCTATGAGAAATACTGGCTCAGATATATTATTCAGAAATTGGAGATTGTTTGATGAGACGGTTTGCTGAGATATTATGTGTTGTTTTTCTGATCGTTTTTATTGTCTTTGTTTCCGGCGGCAAAAGCTACAGTGACAAAAGTGTTGCCGAGGTTGCCGAGGCGGTTGTGTCGGCGGTGGATACCGACGGCCTTGCCCAGGTGAAAAAAAACAAGATTACCGAGGATTTCGGCATACACTTTGACGGCGTGGATTCCTATGTATACTATGCCGCCGATTCTGTGATGGATGTGCGTGAGCTGATGCTCATTAAGCTCAAGCAGGGTGTCAGACCCGATGACATCATGGAACTGATCCGAAAGCGTGCCGAGCAGAAGCAGGTGCTCTTCGAGGGCTATGCGCCGGAGCAGAGTGCCCTGCTTGAAAGCTATGTCCTGAAATATAAGGACGGCTTTGTTTTCTATGCCGTGGGTCATGACAGTGCTCAGGCCTTGTCGGCATTTCATTCATCTTTGTAATTTCTTCAAGAGGTGTAGCAATGGTATTCAGCAGTGCTGTCTTTCTTTTTGTCTTTTTGCCACTGACACTTTTGTTTTATTATCTTCTGGGTTCCCGCAGGAATTCCGACAAGGATATGGCTGCCAAAAACCTGATTCTTTGCATAGCCAGTCTCATTTTTTATGCCTGGGGCGAGCCTGTTTACATAGTGCTCATGCTCATCAGCATCGTGTTTAATTATAATATCGGAATGGATATTGAGGACAGTGCCGAAAAGCCGAAGAAAGCGAAGGCACTGCTCGTTTTCAGTTTGATCTTCAATCTTGCCATGCTGGGCTTTTTCAAATATGCCGGTTTCTTTGCGGAAAACATCGCGGCGCTTTTCGGCTTTGAAAACCGCTATGAGCCTGTGGCTCTGCCTATCGGTATTTCATTTTATACCTTTCAGATCATTTCCTATGTAGTGGATGTTTACCGCAAGGACGCAAAGGCCCAGAGAAAGATCATTCCTTTTGCCTGCTATATCTCCATGTTCCCGCAGCTGATCGCCGGACCTATCGTTCAGTATAGTGACATCGAAAAGCAGCTCGGCAGCAGAACGGTGACGCCGGAAAAGTTTTATGACGGCATAATTTATTTTATTCGAGGCCTCGGCAAAAAAGTCCTTTTTGCCAATACCGTCGGTGCCGTTTACAGCGGCATCCTTGCCGACGGTGTGGGCAGCGCCAGTGTGGTGACAGCGTGGCTGGGCATACTCTGCTATACGCTACAGATCTATTTCGATTTCAGCGGTTATTCCGATATGGCCGTAGGCCTTGGTAAAATGTTCGGCTTCGAGTTTGTGCGCAATTTTAATTTTCCCTATAAGGCCACAAGCATTACCGATTTCTGGCGCCGCTGGCATATCAGTCTGAGCTCCTGGTTCCGTGATTATGTCTATATTCCTCTCGGCGGAAACCGCAAGGGAACGGCAAGGACGGTTATCAATATTCTGATCGTCTGGTCACTGACGGGTCTGTGGCACGGTGCCGACTGGAACTTTATTGTCTGGGGAATGTTTTATGGTGTTCTGCTCATCGCGGAAAAATACCCGCTGCGAAAGCTCCTGGAAAAAACACCGACTTGCCTGAAATATATCGGCACGATGATCACGGTCATGATCGGCTGGGTGTTTTTCTCCTCTTCGAGTCTCAGCGAAGCCTTTACCTTTATTTCGTCGCTTTTCGCTTTTTCCGGAAACCCTTTGATCGACAGCCAAGCCAAATATCTTCTGAGCGAAAATGCCTTTTCTCTCGTGATTATGATACTTGGCGCCGTCGGTGTGTTTGATTATGTCTCCGCCAGAGAGGAAGGCCGCCTGCGCAAGACCGTGAAAAGCGCCATGTATCTGTGCATTTTTGTTCTTTGCGTTGTCTATCTGATCAGCGACACCTATAATCCTTTCCTGTATTTCAGATTCTAAGATTGATTGAGGATATACCAATATGAATTCCAGAAACAATGACGATTATATCTATCAATATGAGCATATAGACGACGGCGCAGAGAGCGCCCGCGGGAAAAGAAAAGGCACGGTGATTGCCGGTATCACGGCACTGATTTTCTGCCTGATTATTTTCGGCGTTTCCTTGCTTCATTTGCTGGTTCCCGATCAGAGTTTTTCCGAGAACGAAAACAGGGTGCTGAGCCTGATGCCGAAATTCAGCCTGTCGGCTGTTGCCGACGGCTCCTTTATGGAGGACTTTGAGACTTATCTGACGGATCAGTTTCCTTTCCGTGATTCGCTGATTTCGCTGAAGACCTATGCGGACAGACTGCTGGGAAAAAGCAAAGAAAACGGTGTCTATATCGGCAAAGACGGTTTCCTTTTTGACAGTCCGACCGTCTATCATGAGGGGCAGGGGAAAAGCATCACCGATGCTATCCGCACTTTCCAAGAAAAAAACAGCCGGCTGAATGTCACCGTAGCCATTGCGCCGAACTCTTCTTATATCTATTCCGATAAGCTGCCGGCCTATTGGCAGCCGGACGATCAGAGAGATTATCTGAGAAAGATTTATATTCTTCTTAAAGGCAGCGGCGTCAACTGGATTGACGCTTCCAAGGTGCTGGCCGAAAAAGCAAAGAGCAGTGATCAGCTGCTTTACTATAAGACCGATCACCACTGGACAACGGCCGGCGCCTATACGGTCTTTGAGAGTATACTGGAACAGTGGAAGATGACAACATACACAAAAGACTATGCGTTTTATACGGTTGCCGATGATTTCCGCGGTACCATGGCTTCTGCCAGCGGCGTCAATGATGTGGGCGATAGGGTTGAAATATGCGTCCCGAAAGACAGTGAGGGAACCTATGTGGTGGAGTTTGAGTCTAAAGGAGAAAAGACTTCCAGTCTATTTTTCAGCGACAGGCTGAAAAACAAGAACAAGTACGAGGTTTTTCTCGGCGGAAATTACGACAAGGTCAATATTACCACCGTCAGCCCATCGAAGAATTCTCTGCTGATCATCAAGGATTCCTATGCCAACTGCATGATCCCGATGCTCACGCCGTATTTTAATAAGATCGTGGTCATTGATCCGCGTTATCTCACCGACAGTCTCGACAGCATTATCAAGGAAAACAGCTTCACCCATGTGCTGTTTCTTTATAACCTCAATACGCTTCTGGAGGACAGCTCTCTGGCCGAGTGCCTTGCGGGTTGAATGGATGATTTCTGACAAAAAAGCAAAGAGAGAAGTTTGCAGACTTCTCTCTTTTATTGTTGCTTTTGCTCATTTTTTAAGTCGCCGTTGGCAGGGTTGTCCAGCACCTTCCCGTCAGAAGAAAACCTGGATCCGTGGCAGGAGCAGTCCCATGAGTGCTCGGCCTCGTTTCTCTTCAGGGCGCAGCCCATATGCGGACAGCGTTTTGTCGACGGTGTCAGCAGTCCCACGATGCTCTCAAAGCCGTTGACAAGAAGCTGGGGCTTGAGCATACTCCTTGACGGAGAAAAGACCTCGGCCAAATCGTTTTGCCTCCCTGTGAGAAGATCGGCCAGAATATCTGCCGCCGCCATAGCGCTTGTCATGCCCCATTTGTTGAAGCCCGTTGCGACAAAAAAATCCGGTGTATTCTTCGAGTATTGGCCGATATAGGGAACGGAATCCAGGCTCATGCAGTCCTGCGCACTCCAGAAGGTCTTTTCCGTGGCCTTTGGGTAGTGTGTCCGGGCGAATTCCCGAAGCTCATTCCAGTTACCGCCTTTCTTACCGGTTCGGTGGCCACCGCCGCCGAGCAAAAGCAGATTCTTGTAATTCCGAAAAGAAAGGCCGGTCTTACTCTCATCGACATACATACCGTTGACATCGGCGGCGTTTTCCAGCGCGATGACATAGGAACGGTGCTGATAGAGCTTGAAAGAATAGAGCCCATGCTTATTGATAAAAGGAAAATGCGTGGCCGCGACCACCCGTTTGGCGGTGATTTTTCCCCTGTCCGTAACAGCTTCGGTGCCGATCATTTCCCTGACAAAGGTGTTTTCATAAATATTCAGGTCTTTGCATACGGCGGAAAGAAACTTCAAAACATGAAACTGTGCCTGATTCGGGAAGCGAACGGCACCGACCGTTTGAATCGGTAAAGGTAGGCTGTCGACATAATCCGCCTGAAAGCCGATTTTTTGCAGAGCCTCGACTTCCTCCGTCAGCTTTTTTTGATCCGTTAGGGAATAGACATAACTGTCTTTTCTCTCAAAGTCACAGTCTATGCTTCGGCTCATGATTTCATACTGCTCCAGCGCCTTTTCGTTGGCCACCAGGTATTTCTGCGCAGCCTCTTTTCCGCCGCTTTTCAAAAGCTTGGCATAGATCAGTCCGTGCTGGGCGGTGATTTTGGCGGTTGTGTTTCCCGTAACGCCCGAACAGATCTTTCCTTTTTCGGCGACAACGCAGTCAATGCCTCTCTCTTTCAGGCGATATGCCGTCAGTATACCGGCAATGCCGCCGCCGATAATCAGCACATCGGTATGAATATCTTCTTCCAGCCTCGGAAAAGAGGGGAGGGAGGTCGTCTCCTGCCAGACGGATTTCATTAGCTGTCACTCTCCTTTGAATCGTTTACGGGATTATTATTGAGCGCAAAGGTGCGGTCAATTCATATTATTTGCTCTTGTTCTTTTGAATGTGGATTGATTTTGATATCACGCGCAAAAAATAACGGTGCAGTCTTTTTCTGGACTGCACCGTTCCCTTTATAAATCGTCGACATCCTGAATGGGACGGTCTGCCGGATTTTCCGGTACGCCGGTGTAGGAGCCCTGTACATCTGATTTTATGTTTCCCTTGCCCACTCTTTTGACGGCCTTTACGGCATGCTTCTTCTTTTTTGCGCTTTCTTTTTTGTCCATGTTATCACCTCCGGTTAGCGTCTATATTAAGCATTTGCACTGCCGATATTTTTAGCAGTTGCGCCGGTGAAAAAATTATTGTAAAATAAAGGCAACAAATAAGGCATTCCTTTCATCTAATCATACGAACGGATGTGATAAAATTATGAGCTCAGCAATGATTGAAGATCTGGTCAACAGCGCAAAAAACGGAAATGCGGAGGCCTTCGGGGAACTTTACGGGATCTATGCCCTGGACATGTACCGCTTTGCTTATTACTATGTCGGCTCCTCTCAGACGGCCGAGGACTGTGTCGGCGATGCGGTGTGTGCCGCCTTTGAAAAAATCAGGGATCTGAAAAAGGCCGACGCCTTCAAGTCCTGGCTTTTCAAGATTCTGCGGAACTGCTGCAATGCGGCTCTGAGAGACAAAAAGCAATCTGCGGCCAATGTGGAATTCACTCTCATGAGAGATCTGCAGGCGCCGGAATCGGACAGCAGTGAAAGTCTCAGTCTGAAAGCCGCACTCCGGGAACTCGCTGATGATGAAAGGGAGATCATCACCCTTTATTTTTCCTGCGGCTATACCTCTAAGGAAATCAGTCAGATCACCGGGATCAATCACGCAACCGTGCGCTCGAAAATCAAGAGGGGAACCGAAAAGCTCAGAAAAAAGTTAGAGATTTAAGGGGTGAGTGTTATGATGAAATCAAACGATGATGTATTCAATGAAATAAGAGATCAATTTTCATATCCTCAGGAGTTGCCGGAAAACCTGTCGAAAGAGAAAATTGTTTCCCGTCTCAGACGCGTCAGGCAGAGTCCGAAATCAACCTTTACTGTCAGAAAAATCGCGTCTCTTGCCGCCGCGGCGGTGATCGTCTTTGTCTGTGGCTTCGTGGCAGTCAGTCACACAGAGGTCGGGAAAACTGCTTTGGATCAAGATCCGACTGTCCAGGAGGCTGCTGCACAAAACGCTGAAACGCCGAAGCCGTCAGCAGCGCAGTCGGAAGAGGACAAAAAGACCGAGGTTATCGGCGGTGTCAGTGACGATGAGCTTCTAAAACATTTTTTAAAGCTCTATCGCTCCGATAAAATGGAGTCGGTGAGAACCACGATAGCCGCAGCCATTGGTACCGTCGATGATGTTGTGAATTATGGATCAATGAAAGACTATGGCGCACCGGAGACATCGGAATCAACAGATTCGCCGGTTGGCCGTGAGGAATACAGCTCCACCAATGTACAGGTGCAGGGTGTCGACGAGGGTGACATCATCAAAAATGACGGCCGATATATTTATTATGCCGGTTCGGATTCTACCGGAATCAAGAAGCTCTATATTCTTGACGGCGAAACCATGCAGGTCATGTATAGCGGCTATGTTTATGACGGCAACGGAGATGTTCAGAGCATCAGTGAGGTTTATGTCAACGGAGACACCATGACGGTTCTTTGCAACCGATTTGGTGATGACGGTTATGCCTTTTATGATTCTTTTTCCTGCTGTTCCTTCTATGAGAAGGGCGATGTGATCATTTCGCTTTATGATATCTCCGACAGGACTTCGCCGAAGCTCCTCAGAACCCATGAGCAGCAGGGCACTTATATCAGCTCCCGCATGGTCGGAAACTATCTTTATACGGTGTCTCGCTATTATGTGGGCGGTGCTGATGAGGAAGAGATCAAGAAAAACTATAAGCCCAAGCTCAACGGTGAGCTTTTCGCGAGCGACTGTGTCTATGTCATGAATAAGGACGCGAGAAGCTATGTTTCTCTCACGGCTATAGATACTTCAAAGCCCGAGAGTGAGCCGGGCAAGCTGGCCGTTTTGGGCGACGGCAACAGCGTCTATGCCACTGCAGAAAAGCTCTATGTGGCAGGCGCGGTTTATGACGGATATAATGGCGATTATACCAAAATCAACAGCTTTACGCTTGAGGGAACGGTTATCGGATTGGGTGCCAACGGAAAAGTAAAAGGTACCTGTATCAATCAGTACGCCATGGACGAATATGACGGCTATTTCCGCATCGCCACCAATTATTATGACGGCAACAAGGATCTCGATGTCAGCTCTCTTTATATCCTTGACGGCGATCTGAAAGTTGTGTCTAAACTGGAGGATATCGCCAGAGACGAGCGGATCCAAAGCGTGCGTTTCATGGGCAAGAGAGCCTATCTCGTCACTTTCAGGAATACGGATCCGCTTTTCACACTGGATCTCAGCGATCCGAAAAATCCAAAGATCACCGGTGAACTGAAACTGCCGGGTTACAGCTACTATCTGCACCCTGTCGGAGAAAATCTTCTCCTGGGTATCGGCTATGACGGCACTGCCGAAAACGCAGACTTTGAATCCACCAAGGTGTCCCTTTTCGATATCAGCGATATATCTAACCCCGTGGAAAAGTCTAAGCTGGTCTACAATAACTCTGCTTGTTATGTCGGTGACTTCCCCAGAGCTTTTCTGACGGTCAAGTCCGGAGAGCGCTATTGCTTGCCTATTCTTCTGCTCAAAGATAACAGTTATTTTTACACGCAAGCCTGCAAGATCATCAGCATTGAAAACGGCGAGCTGAAAGAGCAGAACTCCTTTGTCTGCGACACCGATGACGACGGAATGAGCTCGGGGTCTTCTCTCCGAGGCGCCTATATGGGCGACAGCTTCTACTGTATCAATGACTTTTCTCTTGTTCGCTACAGTCTCGCCTCTGGCGAGAGAACCGGTCAGGTACATTTTTACGATAAAAAATCCGCCGGCGCCAATCAAGGCTATGTGGTGGCGACTACCATGCCTGCCTATATTCCCGAATGAAGACAGTTTAAAACCATGATAAAAAGAGGAACAGTCCGACAAAAATGCCGGACTGTTCCTCTTTGAAGATTGAATATTGAAAAGAAAGATGGGAGATGTGTTTCAAGCGGCGCGGTGATTTTTTCTGGCGGCCGTTTTGCTGCGGCCCGCGGATGAGGGAACACGATGCAGTGCTTCGGCTCTCTTCTCCGGAGTATGGCCGACCCTTTCATGTTTTCTGCGGGTCATATATTCATCGAATCTGTCCTCTAATTCGTCTATCTGCTTCTGGAAAATGATGCCAAGCACGGCGATGAAAGTAAGCAGAGCAAAAACCATTGTGAAGCTGCCGAAAGATTCAAACATAATTGTTACCTCCAAAATACGAACATTCGTTCTCTTACTATGATTTTATTATACTCACCAAAAATCGTTTGTCAAGACAAATGTTCGTTTATTTTTAAAATTAAGTCCAAAAAAGCGGACTTTGATTAAAAATTAAGCGTTCAAAGCCTTGATAGCCAAAAACTAAAGGAAATTTTTGGCTATTTTGCTATGAATGATTTTAGAAAAACACATGAAAAAGAAAACACGGTATGGTATAATTAACCTGATTTATTGTATGTCGGATGGAGGTTTGATTATGTCATACATAAAAAAAGAATTTACTTTCCC
>JAQXMV010000003.1 GCA_029013165.1 Oscillospiraceae bacterium
GATTCGAGATCCGATTCCTCCACGCCTAAGGCTCTGTCGAAATTATCCATAACGGGCAGAAGCTCCGTCATGCACAGCGCTTTGGCGTCGGAAAAAATGCTGTCCTTTTCCTTGGCGCTTCGCTTTCTGAAATTATCATATTCTGCCAGCGTTCTGATGTGAGCCTCTTTGGCAGCGGCAAGCTCCTTTTCCAGTTCCTCGATGCGAAGCTGTTCCGGGCTTTTTTCCTCTTTGGCCCGGGTTTCCTGTTGTTCCTCTTTCTCTGCAGCAGTCTCTTCCTCTGCCGGGAGCTCCTGCTCTTCAATCGGTTCTTTTTCTGCCATTTGTCTGTCTCCTGTTCATGATGATATCGTTTGTCGCTTGACTCATTCCTTGAGTGTGTCTGTGAGCATTTCGCCCACAAGCTCCGTGACATATTCGATGCTGGGGATCAGCTTCGCATAGTCGAGACGCGTGGGACCGATGATGCCGATGGTGCCGCCGTCGTGTCCGCCGATGGAATAATGAGAAATGATCATGCTGGAATTTTTCAGCTGACGGAATTTATTCTCACTGCCGATGATGACCTGCAGTCCGTTCTTTCCTGTGGCAATGGCCCGTTCCAGCTTCTCTTTCTGATCAAAGAACTGCATCATCTCATAGATATCGCTGCCGAATTCTCTGTGATGGAGAAGATTCTGTTCTCCCTCCAGCCTAACTTCTGCCTGCATGGCCTGGGCGGCGATATCTGCCAGAACGACGAACAGGGGTGACATGGCAAGGGCGTTCATGCCCAGGGACGCCACGAGGGTCTGAATCATGACCGTTCCCACATCGCTGACGGGTCTGCCGATGAAACATTCTCTGACGATATTGTAGAAAGTTTCCACCATATCCGGCGTCAGTTCCGTTTCGGTTTTGCAGATCCCGTTTTTGATGATACCCGATGAGGTCATCATCACGATCATGGCGATCCGCCGGCCGACGGGCATGAGCTCGATGTGCTTGATGACGGCGCCCTCGTCGGTGGGCGTTGTGGCCAGTGCGGCGCAGCCGGTGAGCTTCGCCAGCATCTCCCCTGCCTTTTCCAGCAGCTTATCCGGATTGCCCATGGAGCGCTCCAGCTCACTTTTCATCATGCTTCTTTCGTCTTCGCTCAGCTCTGTCTGATTCATCAGGTGGTCGATATAATAACGGTAGCCGAGCTCCGAGGGAACACGACCGGCTGAAGTGTGCGGCTGTTCCAGCAGTCCCATTTCAGAAAGCTCCGACATCTCGTTTCGGATGGTGGCGGAAGACACCGAAATCGGCAGCGTCTGCATGAGCATTTTGGAGCCGATGGGCTCACCGGTTTTGATGTAATGCTCAACCACTGCGGCAAGGATCAGTTCCTTGCGTTTATCAAGTTCCATATCTTCACCTTCCTTTTTGATTGTCCTGTGTCAGTTTTTAGCACTCTTATCTACCGAGTGCTAACCACTGTCACAAATATACTCTTAATGCTAAGAAATGTCAAGAGAAAAAAGCAATTTTTTTCAAAAATTTCTGAAAAAAATTGCTTAACTTTCCTTTTTTCTTTGATTTTACTTCACATGATAAACAAAACGGTTATTTTCCAGTCTGCCGAAGATGACATCGTCCTCCACCAGGCTCTGCAGAAAGTTCCTGAGCATAATGGCATACATGGGATATTTTTCGTTTCGGATTTCCAGCTCCAGCTTTTCCATGAGGTGAATGAAGATTTCCTCGAAACTGCGCTCGGGACACAGGGAAAAGATCAGTTCCTTTCGCTCGAGCATGCACTTCTTATTATACTGTGCCAGCTCCGCGATTTCCCGCACGGGCTTGTCATGGGAGGGCAGGAACCATTCGGCCTGCATGGCGCTAACGGCATCAAAGGTTTTCAGGCTGGCATTTATATTATGATAAAAGGGCAGTTTATATTCGTCCCAGGTTCTGCGTGAAAGCACAGCATCGGCCAGGCAGACCACATTGTCCGGAGTTCTGACGCCCACCATGTCAAAGGAATGGCCGGGCAGAGGAATGATCTCAAAGCCCTCGGGGGTATTCTCCGGCGTGATGACCTCCGCCTGGGAGGGCTCCACCATGAAGAAGGGATTCTTGCTTTTATCCGTATCGATTCCGCTGTAATAAAACTTCGGCTCCAGATCAGGCTCGGCAATAAACATCTGCTCCCCTGCCGTGCAGAGCAGCCGGCAGCCGTATTTTTCACGGAAAAAGCGATTGCCGCAGATATGATCCACATGGCAATGGGTGTCAATGACGGTTTTCACCGGCAGGCCCATCTCCTCCAGCTGTCTGCTCAGGCCCTTGGCCATTCTGATGTGGTCGCAAGCGTCCACCAGCACCACACCGTCTCCTGTGCGCACGATGCCGACATTGGTATATGCCGTATAATAGGAAGTATTGCCGATCAAATTACTGATCTCAAACATCTCTTTCACCCGTCCTTCTTGCTTTATTATTGTATAACACAGGCGGTAATTATCCGCGAAAAAAAATAATGTGAAAAAATTTAACATTCCCCTTGTAAATCATGGGAATATGTGGTATATTTGATGTGAAATATATTCACAAAAGCGGTGATGATGATGAAAATAGCCATCGTCGGTTCACGAAACCTGAACCATGACATTCCCGACTGGTGCCTGCCTCAGGGCGTGACCGGGATTTTTTCCGGCGCAGCCAGAGGGATCGACACCAGCGCCCGGCGCCTTGCCCGGCGCAAAAACATCATGTGCGTGGATATTCTGCCGGAATATGACCTTTATGGCAAAGGCGCACCGCTGAAACGAAACGACCTCATCATTCGCAGCGCAGACAGAGTCCTGGTCTTCTGGGACGGCAAAAGCCCCGGCTCACGCTATGTGATGCGAGAATGTGAACGCCTGGGCAAGCCCTGCGATATTTTCCTCTGGGTCAGCGATCATTTCGAGCGCCGCTCGGCATAAGAAACAAAAGGAAAGGAGCCTTCACTCGGGAGGCTCCTTTTGTCTTTTTATTTTTCAGCGGGAGCGTCCTCTTTTTTCCTCGGCTTCATGAGAAGCTTATCCACGGGGAAATAGAGGAAGAACTGAACGGCCGAGCAGATCATGGTGGCGATATTTTTGGCTGCCGCCTCTGCCAGACCCCAGCCGACGAAAACTTCCTTGAGAGTGGGATTCAGCCAGGCGGAGAAAACGATGAGAGCAACGGTGAAAACAATATAGATCGGCAGTGTGATGGCAACATTGGTGTCAGAATTGAAGGTCTTTTCTTTATTGACAAAGAAAGCCACAATCTGCGCGATGATATTGGCCGTATTGCTGACGATGAAATAGCCAAGGCCGCCGATGGCTGCGGGATAAACGAAAACCAGCCACTGGAAATCCGTGGAATAGAGCGCCTTGATCGCCGGGATGAGCTGAAGGGTATTAAGCAGAACGAACTGAACGATCATTGCCAGCAGGCTGACAACGATGAACTTCACAAACTGCCAGATGGTGGTGAGCAGGGAGCCTTTTTCCTCTGCTTTTTGGTCGATGTCTTTTAACTTTGCCATGTTGAAACTCCTTTAAACATTATTGCTAAAAATCAAAGCCCTTACATTATATAATAGACAGAAGTAAAAATCAACCGTATCGGCAAAATTTTACCACCGGTGGCAAAAAAAGTCTGCGAAAAAAAATCCGCATAAAATGACAGTTTTTTTGTTTAAGATATTGACAAAAAAGTTTCCATGGGGTATAATGATCAAGCTGTCAGATTCAGCGTGCTGCTATGGCTCAGGCGGTAGAGCGCATCCTTGGTAAGGATGAGGTCGCCGGTTCAATTCCGGCTAGCAGCTCCAAAAAGAAAAGCCACACGAAAGTGTGGCTTTTCTTTTTGGTTCTTTTCACTTTTCGTTTTTCTCTCGTCTCTTGTCTTTTTTCTCTCATTCATCATTCATAACTGCTTGCGGATTTTCTGAATGCAACCGCCGGTTGCTAAGTTTTCCAACCCTGATTGGTCGATTTTCAGCTGCTTTTATGTTATAATTCTCACAGAAAAGAGGTGATTCTGATGACACTCGGCAAAAAAATAGCGTCACTGCGAAATGCGAAGAAAATGTCACAGAGCGACTTAGCCGAAAAGCTCGATGTGTCGCGGCAATCTGTTTCAAAATGGGAAACGGGAGCAAGCGTACCGGAACTGGATAAATTGATAGCGATGAGTGACATATTCAACATTTCAATAGATGAGCTTGTCAAATCGGATTCCCTTGCAGAGGAAATCAAGGACGAAACCGAAGAGATCAAAAGCTCTTATATCCTGCAGAAAAATCCTCGCAGCGCCAAACAGATTACGGGTTTTATCCTGCTGGGTTGCGGTATTCTCGGCGGAATATTGGGTTTCATTTTCTCCACCGAACTGCTGTTTGTGGCATTATGCCTGATCATTTTCGGCATCATCTGCCTGACTACCAAAAAATATACAGGTTTGCTCTGCGGTTGGTTTGCCCTGCTGCTTGCCGCTGTTCCGATTTATATTGTCGGTTTTCGTGCCAGCTACACTTCATTTATATCTTGGCTATACTTTGCATGTGTGGCCGCGATGATCATAATTTCAATTGTTGCAATCAAGAAGAAAAAGCGATAGTCGTTTTTGGACTTATATCGTCTACAAAATCTTTCTCTCTCTGCCCCCACAAGGGGCAACGCGCCCCGGCGATAGCCGGGGTTTTTGTTATAAAAAAGAAGCGGTATCGCTACCGCCTCTCTCACTGCTTATTCTTCCTCGAAAGCGTCCTTGCCCAGGCCGCAAACGGGGCATACCCAATCCTCGGGAACATCTTCCCAGGCTGTGCCGGGAGCGATACCGTTTTCCTCATCGCCCAGCTCGGGGTCATAGATATATCCGCAGGGACATACATACTTTGCCATGGTGTTTTCCTCCTTGTGTTATTTGCTCATGATCTGCGAAATGGCGTCCAGAATCTTGTCATGGCAGCCGCCGCAACCGGTGGAGCAGTGGGTGATAGCCTGAACCTCATCGAAAGTCTTTTCCAGATCCTCAAAGGTTTTGGACTGATGGACTGCATCCTCAACATCGAAATATGTCACCTTTTTGCATTTGCAAATCGTGTAATTTTCCATGTCATAACCTCCAAAAAGTATGGGGGAGCCTGACGCCTCCCCCTCTGATTTCTCTTAGCCGAAGTATCTCTTGAGAAGTCCTTCAAATGCCTTGCCATGTCTGGCTTCGTCACGGGCCATCTCATGAACGGTGTCGTGAATGGCGTCAAGACCCAGCTCCTTGGCCATCTTTGCCAGCTCAAACTTGCCGAGGGTTGCGCCGTTTTCTGCGGCAACTCTCATCTCAAGGTTCTTCTTGGTGCTGTCGGTGATAACTTCACCGAGAAGCTCTGCGAACTTTGCGGCGTGCTCAGCCTCCTCATAGGCTGCCTTTTCCCAGTAAAGACCGATCTCAGGATAGCCCTCTCTGTGAGCAACTCTTGCCATAGCAAGATACATACCGACTTCGCTGCATTCGCCGTTGAAGTTGTCGCGCAGACCCTGGATGATCTCCTCGGTCACTGCACCCTGCTTGCCGACGCCGACAACATGCTCGGCTGCCCATGTCATTTCAGCGTTCTCTCTGACCTTCATCTTGGCTTTGCAGATGGGGCAGTTTTCGATGGGCTCGTCACTTTCGTAACCGCATACGGGACAATAATACTTTTTCATGTTTCATTCCTCCGAATCAATTCATTTTTTTGTTACATTGAGAGCATATACCGTAGAACATGAGTGAATGTCCGGTGACCGTTCCGTCAAAACCGACAGGCAGACGGTTCAGTTCCACGCCGTCGTCGATTTTCAGATCAAAAAGCTGCTGACAGCTTTTGCAGGTGAAATGATAATGACTTTCGGTATGGCCGTCATATCGGTCGCTTTCGCCGGTGGCGATCCTCAGAATCAGCCCCTCATTCTCCAGGAGTTTCAGGTTACGGTAAACCGTGGCAAGACTGATGTTCGGCAGTGTCTTTTTCACACTGAGATAAACTTCCTCCGCCGTCGGATGATCAAACCTGAATTGTAAATCCTTCAGTACAGCATCTCGTTGCTTACTCGTTCTGAGTGTTGACATGGAGATTTACTCCCTTCTGTGTTGGCCGCCGTCGGCGGCTTTTCAGGCTTTGCTCTAATTGATAACGATTATCATTATCGTTATCTTGTTTGTATTATACCGCAACTGATTTCCTTTGTCAATAGATTTATGCAAAAAAACCACGGGATTTTCTTCCTGGTTTCAGCGCTTCGTATGAACTTATTCGGTATACCCGATACTTATTTTGTGCCGTTTCTTCCCGTTCTAATCCGCCGCCGATTGGTTTTAGGGCAGAAGACCCAACAGGCCGGAAATTTCGCCGACAGTTACCGTCGGCGCAAAGGCAGAGGGCAGTGCTTCTTTTTTGCTGTTGATCCACACACTGTCAAGGCCGGCGTTCATGGCGCCGCGGATATCCGAAGTCAGCGAGTCCCCTACTACGAGGATTTTGCTTTTGTCCTTTTCCGGCAGTCGGCTGAGAACAAAATCGAAAAACTCTTTTTTCGGCTTCGGTGCACCGACAGCGTCAGAAACAAAAATATCATGAATCAGGCCGATAAGGCCGCTTCTTTCCAGCCTTTTGCGCTGAGTGGCGGCCACGCCGTTGGTGACAATATAGATGTCATAGCTTCTTTTGTTCAGTTCATGGAGGGTTTCACGGGCGCCCTCCATGAGTCTCCCGCCCTCACCGAGAAAGCCCAGATAACTTTCGTTAAATTCCAGACAGTCCCCTTGAAAATCATAGCCGATAGCGTCGAAGAACAGTCGAAAGCGGGTTTGTTTCAGCTCCGGCTTGGTGATTTCGCCCCGTTCCAGGGCTTTCCATAAACTGAGATTAATTTGGCGGTAAATCTCGGCGCTCTCCTGCGACACAGGCACACCGTATTGTTTCATCACGCGGAAGAAAGCAGCGTTCTCGTCGGCGGCAAAATCCAGCAGGGTATCGTCTGCGTCCATGAGCAGGGTCGTATATTTTCTTTCCATCGTCCACACCTCGTTTTCATTGACTATTCTACTGATTTTTCCCGTCGCTGTCAATGACGAAACTGTGACGGAATAATCGAAGAATCCATCACCTGCACAATATCAAAATGAAATAATTACGAATTTTTATTTTTGGGGCTTTACATTTCCTTTTCTTGTGGTAAAATGAATCATGTATAACTATGGAAAGGTAGTATTTGCTGTGGAAAACAATACATTCTGTGAAGGTATCGCTCCCGGCGGTCTGCGTGAACAGCCGGAAATCAAGCTGTTGGTCTGCTATCTGCTCAAAACCCTGAACCAGTCTCTGACCAGGACGCAGATCAATGAAATCTTGCAGGAATATCAGATTGCCAATTATTTTGAAGTCAACGGCGCCATGAGCGAGCTTGTCTGCGGCGGTCAGGTGACTTCGGAAATCGTGGACGGCGATGAGCTGATCACCATCACCTCCAAGTCGATCATTGATGTCGCCCGTATCGAGCGCTCCCTGCCGAGGAGTATCCGGGAAAAAGCCGTTAAGGCGGCGCTGAAAATCCTGGCCAGGGACAGGATCAAAAAAGAAAGCAAGGTGGAAATCGAAAAGCTCAGCCACGGCTATCATGTGACATTCACCGTGCTGGATGTGGACACCGAGCTGCTGAAAATCACCGTATATGTCGCCGACGAAAGACAGATAGAAATCGTCAAAAACAATTTCTATAATAATGCCGTCAGCATTTATTCCAATGTCATTTCGGCTCTGACCGTTGAGTGACGCTGAAGAAAGGAACAGACAGATGAAAAAAAAGTTTTTAGTCTTTTTTACCATTA
>JAQXMV010000004.1 GCA_029013165.1 Oscillospiraceae bacterium
CTTGTCGGAAAGCTCCTTGTCTATATGAACTGAAACCGTTATTTCTCTCGTCGAGATCATGCTGATGTTGATGCCGGCTTCATAAAGAGCGCCGAACATCTTCGAAGCCGTGCCCGAATGAGACTGCATACCGGCGCCGACGATGGAAACCTTGGCGATTGTCGTGTCGCACGAAACTTTAGCACCCTCGGGGCTGAAGATATCTTCAAGGACCTCGACTGCGGTGTCTGCATATTCTTTGGCGCAGGTGAACGAAATATCCTTTGTGCCGTCTCTACCGACTGACTGAAGAATAACGTCGATGTTGATTCCCTTTGAAGCGAGTTTCGAGAACATTCTGAAAGCGTTTCCGGGGATATCTTTCATGCCGACAACGGAAATTCTTGCCACATCCGTGTCCTTTGTTACGCCTCTGATCAACATTTTTTCCATATTTGCAACCTCCCTGACGATTGTACCCGGCTCTCTGACAAGGCTGGAGAGAACCTCTAATTCAACATTGTATTTTTTTGCCATTTCGACGGAACGGTTATTGAGAACCTGTGCGCCGAGAGTGGCGAATTCAAGCATTTCATCATAGGTGATGTCCTTGAGCTTAACGGCATTGTGAACCTTTCTCGGATCCGCGCTGAAAACACCCGTGACATCGGTGAAGATCTGACAGCGGTCTGCGTGCAGAGCCGCTGCGATGGCCACGGCGCTGGTGTCCGAACCGCCTCTGCCGAGGGTCGTCAGGTCATCGTATTTATTGATGCCCTGGAAGCCTGCCACAATGACAATTTTTTTCTTGTCAATTTCGCTCTGGATTCTCTCGCCGTTGACATTGTGTATTCTGGCCGAACCGTAGGCTGAATTGGTGTGAAAGCCCGCCTGCCAGCCAAGCAGTGAAATAGCCGGATAGCCGAGGCTTTCGATGGCCATTGCCAGCAAGGAGATGGAGATCTGTTCGCCTGCCGTCAGCAGCATATCCATTTCTCTTTTGGATGCTCTGGGATTGATCTCCTGCGCTTTTTCGATGAGATCATCGGTGGTGTCGCCCTGTGCGGAAACGACCACCACAACACTGTTGCCCTCTTTATAAGTATCTGTCACAATGCGGGCAACATTCATGACTCTTTCGGCGTTGGCCACAGATGAGCCGCCGAATTTCTGTACTATGAGTGCCATGTAAATCCTCCTGCGCGCGGAAAGACCCGCGCCAATATAATATTAATAATCTGCGACTCTGATTGTCGAGATGATATCAAGTCCGGTTGCCTCGAGCTTTTCAAAAAGAGCTCTTTCCCGTGCCGGTGCCGTCACAAAGGCAGCTTCGCGATCATCGGCGCCCTCTCTTTTCAGATAGGTCACTTCACCGAAAACGCTGTCAACGGCACGGTGTATTTCGGCTTCACTTTCACCGCGCACCCTGACATAAAGGGAAGAATCACAGTTGAGATGATCCTCCAGATAATCGTCTTTTTTGTCGTCCCAGCCGAAAATCTTTCGGTTGTCGCTGTGACCGGCGCAGTCGATGATGTCACCCACAACGGCGGAAGCCGTGGCAAGAGAGCCTGCGCCCTTTCCGTACATGAGGATATCCCCCGTCATGTCACCGCGAACCAGACAGGCATTGAATACGCCGCTGACGCCGGAAAGCATACTGGATTTTTTCACAAGACAGGGAGAAACCATCACAAGGATTCTGCCGTCCTGCACCTTTTTGGCTTTGGCAATGAGCTTGATGACGCAGTCAAAATCGGCGGCATAGGCCACATCCTCCAGGGTGATCCCGGAAATACCCTCGGTGAAAATGCCCTCGGGATAGACATGATGACCGAAAGCCAGAGAAGCGAGAATACAGATCTTGCGCATGGCGTCAATGCCCTCGACATCGGCCGTCGGATCTTTTTCGGCATAGCCTTTTTCCTGGGCCAATGCCAGGGCTTCGCCGAAGCTCATGCCGTCTACTATCATTTTAGTCAGAATGAAATTGGAGGTTCCGTTGAGAATACCCGCCACTTCCGTGATGTTGTTTCCGGCCAGGCAACGGCTGATGGGCCTGATGATGGGGATTCCGCCGCCGACAGCCGCCTCAAACATGAAGTTGACATTATTCTGCCGCGCAAGCTCAAGGAGCTCATAGCCCCGTGTGGCAACCAATTCTTTATTGGAGGACACCACATTTTTGCCCTTGGCCAGAGAACGCGAGACAAACTCAAAGGCAGGATTCACACCGCCCATGGTCTCAACAACGGTCTCAATACTGTCGTCGCCGAGAATCTCTTCAAAATTCTTGGTGATGATGCGCTGGTATTTGTGACCCTCAAAATCTCTGATGTCGAGGATACGGGCGACTTCCACGGGAAAGCCGCAGGCTTTTTCCACGCGGTCGGCGTTTCGTTCCAGCACTTCAGCCACACCGGAGCCTACCACACCGAATCCGAGAATTGCTACTTTCATTTTTTCACTGCCTTTCTGCAAATTTACGGTTTTTTCACGCGCGGAGAAAAAACCATGATTGAAAATACCCACATATGATATCACATTTTAGGTTTTAATAAAAGTATTTGTAAAAAATTTTTTTTAATTTGTGAAATCCATTGATTTTAAGGTGTCCGTAAGGTAATATAATATAAATAAATACTAAAAATATCCGAGCGCGAACAGAGAGGTGTTATTATGTCAGATGTTGAAAGAAAGCGTAAATGGATCATCAATGCGCTCTATTATGCTTTGCTCGGCGTTTTATTTTTCCTTGCGGTGCGCTATGCCGTGGGCGTAGCTTTCCCGATCATCTTTGCTTTCGTTCTGGCGGCCTTGCTCCAGAAGCCGAAAAACTTCATCATGAGAAAAACGCCTTTGAAAAAAGGCACCGCCTCAGCCATCTGCATTTTCGGGCTGATTCTCGTTGTTGCAGCGATTATTTCCCTGATCGGCGTCAGAGCCGTCAATGAAATCAAGGGCTTTATTGAATATCTGACCGTACAGTTTGAAAACATCGACTCCGTGGTCAACACCCTGGAGAATTCCATTATCGGGTTCATCGGCAAGCTGCCGGAATTTATCAGAGACACCCTGAAAGAAAATATCACCGCGCTGTTCACACAGCTCAGAGAGTATATCGCCGGCACCAGCAGCGAGCTGCCCGAAAAAGTCACCTCGGGTCTTTCCGGCTTCAGCTTTTCCTGGATCAAAACGCCCATCAGCGGCGTCATCTCCACCGCTAAGCAGATTCCGTCCGTACTGATAGCCGTTGTCATCTCCATCGTCTGCACCTGCTTTCTCACGGCTGATTTCGACACGATCAAAAATTTCATTCGCTGTCAGTTCCCTGCGGAGAGACAGAAGGATCTTTCCCGGGCCCGGACACTGCTCAGAACCAGTCTCGGCAAAATGGGCAAAGCCTATCTGCTGATTATGCTGATCACTTTCGCCGAACTGTTCCTCGGTCTTTCCGTGCTGAAGCTGCTGGGCATCTATCAGATGGGCTACATCGTCATCGTGTCCATCGTCACGGCCATCATCGACATTGTTCCCGTCCTCGGCACCGGTACGGTGCTGATCCCCTGGGCTTTGTATTCGCTCATTGTCGGTGATTTCGGCATGGCCATCGGCCTTGTCGTCATCTATGCAGTGATCACCGTGATCCGGCAGATCATCGAGCCGAAGCTCGTTGCCGGTCAGCTGGGTTTGCCGCCCTTTGTCACACTGATCGCCATGTATTTCGGACTGAAAATATTCGGTTTTCTGGGCATTTTCATTCTTCCTCTTGTCATCATCATGCTTAAGCTCCTCAATGATGAGGGAATCATCAAGCTGTGGAAATCACCCTCTGCCGTCAGTGCTCAGCCTGAAAAGGAGAGCACAGAAAAGCCCGAGTCGGACACCGAAAAGTAAACATCTGTCAAAAGAATCAGCCGCAAAGTTTCCCGAAAGAGAGACCTTGCGGCTGTTGTTTTATGTTGTGCATCGTATAATCCGAACCGCGCCGGCAGTGATAGGTTCGGCACTGTGGTTATCTATGTATTACCGGACGCTGAATCGTTATTTGTCAAGCTCCGAAAAGAAGCTCTTGGCCAGCACATAGGCCTGCTGACCGTCATGGCTCATGTAGGAAGAATGGTCGGCTCCCTTGATGATGGCGATCTGACTGCCCGGTATGGACTCATGAATCAAGACCGTGTCTGAAAGCCGCATGATATCATGCTCTCCGGCCACAATATAGGCCGGCACGGAAATTTTTGCCAAATCTTCCTGCGTCATTTGCGGAAGCGTCAGCATCATCTCGTTGAGTTTTTCATGTCTACCTCTGTCATTGAGCTTCACACCCAGCGTAAAATACCACTTTAAGGCGTTGGGATTAGTGTTGGCACCGCAGGAAATGAAACCGCCCAAAAGATTAGGATAGGTATACGCCACGGTGAGGGCGTTGATACCACCGTCGCTGTGTCCCATTAGATAGGGCTTTTCCAGCTTCATGGCCTCGATAAATTCCTTGATATCTTTGGCCATGAGCTCATAGCTGATCTCACCGGGATCACTGCTCTGTCCGTGACAGCGGCTGTCAAGCGCATAAACGGTATAGTCGTTGGCAAGATACAACGCCGCTTCCTCGAGGGATTTGTGACTGCCGCCGTTGCCGTGAATCAGAATCAGCGGATGTCCTTTTTCGCCGTAAACGGCATAGTGGAGCTTCACCTCGCTCAGTTCAATGTCAGCTTCTTTCACAGGGCCTGACACAGGTTCCGGCAAATCTGAGGTGTCCAGCGTGATCAGATGATAGGCCTTCGACTGGTGGCGGACGGCGCCGAGCCAGGCGCCTGTACCGATGGCCGCGGCCAAAACGACACAGCCGAGTGTGATGATAATTTTCTTTCCTTTTTTCATGTTATTTTCCCCTTAACTTTTTATTTGAACGGAAACAGTTTCCTGAATTTTTTCTGCCAGCGGCGAATATAAAGTGCCGCCTCAAAGGTCAGCATAAAATCATAGGCCAAAAAGGTGACATTGCCCACAGCGATCGTCAGCGGCAGTGCGTATTTGACCCATGCCCCCTGCTCGCCCTCTGTCCCCAGGAGCTCCGCCATGGGCATTCCGAAGAGCTTGACCATAATGACGCCTGCCAGCAGGATCCCCACATTAAACACGGCAAATTTCAGAATATACTCCGCCACACGGGGCAGCTTGCTCTCAAGAATTGCCTTTATGATCGGATAGCAGCCGAAAAAGCAGGTATAAAACACGGCGGCCTCTTTATTGGGCAACAAAATCAGACTGAGAATGGAGACCGCGGCAAAAACGCCTGCGGCCCATTTTTTATTCAGTTCAATCACACAGAACATGATCAGCAGTCCTGCAATAGCCGGCAACGCATAGGTCCATATACCGATGACCGTTGCCAGCATCAGAACCACAGACAAAGCTACGCTCATACCGCCGATGGCGGTTTTCGCACTTTGACTCATTTGCCCGCAACTCCTTTCCTCAGCAGCAGGGAATCAGATCTCCGCCCATACATTCACAGCAGCTGTCTGCACACAGCAGACCGCAGCAAAGATCACAGCCGCTGGATCCCCGGGAGGTATTGTGCACCCCTGAGGTCCGATAGCCGCCGCTTCTGCTTTGACTCAGATTTTCATAGGCATGGCGGTATTCCGCATTGCCGGGATTCATCTTATAGGCCGCCGCGAAATAGGTGTAGGCCTGATCGGTCCAGCCGCGCTGGTAGTTGACCTGACCCTTGAGATAATACCACTGGGCGTCTCTGGAGCCGGCAGGCATACCCTCGAGGACTCTCTCGGCCTCATCAAGCTGTCCCTGCTGCATGAAAGCGCGCACCTGCTGATAGCTGTCGAAGCTATAAGAGCCGTTATAGCCCGGCTCCGCATACCCCGAGGCACTTTCATTGCCGGAAATGATGGCGTCATAGGCCTCGTTGATTTCCTGCATTTTTCTGGTGGCATTTTCCGCCAGCGGACTGTCGGCATAATTATCCGGGTGATATTTTCTGGCAAGCTCACGGTAAGCGGCTTTGATCTGCTCCTTGCTTGCACTTCTCGGCACACCGAGGACCTCATAGGGATCTCTCATTTTTATTCTTTCCTTTCAGTAGTTGATTCATCGTCACATACATTCCGTCAAAAATAATATTCTCAACAATCGGTTCAAGACTCTTGTTTTCGATGTTGTCATAGGCTTCGCCTGCCATGGCACAGCTCATATTCATTGTGCCCCTGATTTCCTCTTTCTCTTCATCGGTCAGGGCATCTTTCCCCGCACGGGAATATTTGCACAGGAAAACATTATAACTGCCGGTCTTGCGATCCTTATCCATGTCGTCCAAAGCGTCGGCAAGATAGACGAACTTACCGATGCCGTAACCGAAACGGTAAATCTTTCCGTCGCTGTCAGGCAAGCCCCAGGCCATGATCTTTCCCAGTGCCGATGCACTTTCGTGGGCAGCTATATCCGCTGACGCGGTTCGGGAATCCTCATTCTTTTTTTGATTTTCCATGGCTTGCGCTATGATGGCGCACACTTCGCCATACATGGCCTTAGCTTTTTTGAATTTCAAAAAAGCGTAAGGCAAAATCAGATACATGGCGAGCCTTTTCCAAAAGGAACCGTCGGCAATATTATCCCTGACTTTATAATAAAACATCATCATAGAAACGGCTGCGCTGTATTTCAGCTCCTCTTCGGCATTGGTGCAGTCATTACATTTCTTGGCCGGATTAAAGCTACAGTGCCCGGCGCAG
>JAQXMV010000005.1 GCA_029013165.1 Oscillospiraceae bacterium
TCTCCAGCTTGTCGAAAAATGCTTCTTCGACAAGCTGACGGCAGGGCCAAATAGCCCTGCCGCAATGCGATCACTTATTTGATATGATGAAGGTCATTCGCTCCTGAAGAGAGGCGTCGCCGTGACCTGTGCCCTTGCCGCCGTGATCGGCCGTCAGAATGATGAGCCAATCCTCGGTGCTGTAGGTCTTTCTGCTTTCAATGGCCTCGATGGTCTGATAAGCCAAGGAGTCGTTTTTTCTGAAACCGGAAACATATTTGGGATTGTTGGTGGAAAAGCCGTAGTTGTGACCGTTATGATCCGTGGCCTCATAAATGACAAAAATGAAATCGGAACAGTTTTTGCGCCTGATGTTGCCGATGGCCGTCATGGCACTTTGGGTATCCGTCAGGCAGTAATTGAAGTCGACGGCGAGCTTATGATCCTTGCAATACTGCTTTTCCAGCTTATAGGTCGAATCCGATAAAACAAAATGTCCGTTCCATGAGGTGATAAAGGCGGCAGAATCAATGATTTTTCTCTCGGTCAAATCGGTCATCAGGGTTTTCGTATCCATGGACTTCACGATTCCGTTGCCTGTGATGCCGGTCTTGTCTGCCCACTGACCGGTCAGAATGGAGCACCAGCCGGGTGCGGTGGAAGTATCCTGTGTGTTGATTTCGGGATAATTGACGCCGCCGCAATAAGACAGTCGGCAGCTTGCGCCCTCATTGCGCATTTTGTTCACGGCGCTTTCCCCATCCTCGGCAAAGGCGAGGGCATCGGCGCGGCAGCCGTCATAGCCGATGATGATGGCTTTCTTTTCGGTTTTTCCCTCCGGGAGCGCAGAACTGAAATGCTCGGCAACCATAGAATAAAGATCCGTCTGAGGCACAGCGGTCTCTATGGTGTTTTCGTACTGCACACTTTCCACTCTTTTGCGATAGAGCCAATCGGTATCCAGCAAGTCATTGGCGAAAAATCCTGACAGAGCCAGTATCGTCATGACCGAGCTGATGATTTTTGAAATGAATGTCATAGTTTCTCCTCCTGTTACATCTTTCGCCACAGCCGCAGATGGTTCTGCCGCGGCATATTGGTCGTTATGATTGTAACAATTTTTTCAAACAATGTCAACATAAATTCAGTCGTAGATCCCCTGTTTTTATGGGATTTTCACGAAGCATTCCTTTCATCGAACATAAAAGAAACAAAGAGAAAAGCACAGAGACTCTCATCACTGTGCTTTTGATCTATAGAAAAACTTGCTGTCTTATTCCGGTTTTTTGATGGCGTTGAGCGCTGCGTTTATGGCAAGGAGCTGTTCTTTGGTCAGCTCAACTCCGACGGCTCCCAGCATACCGGCCAGGCGGATGAAAGTGAAGCCGCCGAGCATATCCATCATACCCTCTGCCATTTCAAAGCCGGCAAAGCTGCCGCCTCCGGAGGCCATCTTTTCCGTCAGACTGCGGAAAAGCTCTGTCCCCTCTCTGACAGAGAGAATATCCTTGATCTTGTCATTGAGAGAGAAATAGCCCTCGGGAGCCGTGATATCAAACCAGTTGAGTATGGCGCCTTTTTCCCGGAGACGGTAGCTTTCATTGAAGGTGTCAACCTTGCGGATCACGCTCTCGTCTCTGCAATCTCCGGCAACGGCCGTGAGCTTCATCTCACCGGCATTGGGTACCTCGAAATAGAAGAAATGCTCCGGACTCTTCTTTTTGCCCATGCTGACGGAGCCGACAAAAAGCTCAACCTCAGGCTGATTGGAATACACGGTGACCTTGGTGATCTCCTCCACGCGGTCAACATATCGTTTGCCGCAGATGTGAACAAAAGGCTCGTCCGACAGCCATGCCTTATAGGCATAGAAGGAGTCCTTTTTATATTTTCTGTCAAAGGTCACCAGACCCTTATGGTTCTGACCGTTCTCTCCGCCCTCACCGCGTGCGTCGGCGCCGAAGTCAAACATATTCCACACATGGGTTGCCCAGATATATTTCCGCGTGAAAAGCTGCTTGATCAGTTCCTCATGGTAATAGGCCTGATACTCCTCCGTGTAATCGCCCTGTGTCGGTTCGGAGGTGTGCCAGTTGAGCGCCTCACAGCCGTATTCACTGCAGCCGATGGGTATCTCCGGATGAACACTGTGGAAATGATCAAACCAGGGGCCGTTCATATCGGTTTCTCCGCCGTACCAGCCGAAATAGTGGTTATAGGAAATCACATCGGGTATCTGAATATAGGGATCATGGATGTCACAGGGAGAAACGCAGGCAATCGTGGTCAGGCGCGTCTTATCCATCTCATGGCAGAGATCATTGAGAATGCGATGATTTTCCAGCAGATCCTCATCACTGCCCTGCATGGTGATCTCATTGGAAAGTCCCCAAACAACGATGGAGGGGTGATTGTAGTTCTGCGTGATCAGTTCTTTCATCTGAGAGATGGTGTTTTCCCGGCCGGTGGGCATATGCTTGGAAATATATGGAATCTCCGCCCAGACCACCATTCCCCTCTCATCGCAGAGATCATAGAAATACTGATCGTGCTGATAGTGAGCAAGGCGTATGGTGTTGGCACCGACCTCACAGATCAGATCCATATCCTCCCGGTGGTGCTCCGGCAGCAGGGCATTGCCGATGCCCCACCGATCCTGATGGCGGGAAACACCACGCAGAGGGTATTCCTCACCGTTGAGGATAAAGCCTCTTTCCGGATCAATTTCAAAGCTGCGGCAACCGAAACGAGCGCTGACCTCATCCACAACCTCCTCGCCGTCCATGAGCTCGGCACGGCAGGTATAAAGATAAGGATCCTTTCTTCCGTGCCAGCGGTGCACATTTTCGATCATCAGCTCGGCACTTTTTTCCGCAACCGTCTGATCAACCTCTCTGCCGACGGCGTCAAAAAGGCTCAAACGCACCTTTTGATGGTCTTTTTGGTTGGTCACAAAGGTCTCAATCTTGATTTTGGCATTATCCCCGTCTATTTCCGGCGTCACCATCAGTCCGTTGCCGCCGTAATAATCCAGGTCGAAATGGCTGTCGCAGACGCCGATCAGATTGACGTCGCGATAAAGTCCGCCGTAAAAGGTAAAGTCAGCCATCTGGGGATAGACCGTTTCATTGGGTGAATTGTCAACGGTGATCACCAAGAGGTTTTCTTCTCTGAGCTCGTCAGTCAGTTCCACGCGCCAGGTGGAATAGCCACCGTCATGATGACCGAGATGCTTCCCGCCGAGATAGACATCGGCAGAGGAATTGGCGCCGCGGATCTCCAGATAATAGCGGTCGCATTCAGGAAGATCCTCCTTGAGGAATTTTTTGACATAATAGGCTTTTCCGCGGAAATAATCGTTTTCACCGTCCTGCCCGTCAATGCCGTTCCAGGTGTGGGGAAGATTCACAAAATCCCAGTCCTTGGGAAGCTCTGCGGGGATCGTATCTGCCCTTTTGGTGAAGGCCCATTTGCGGTTGAAGTTGATCACGGTTCTCATAGTAATCTGTCTCCTTATCTTTATTTTAATTTCAGGACGGTTTTGATGAAAACCGTCCTGTTGAATTGATGATTATTCGGCTTCCTTTTCGCCGCCGTTTTCCCGTGCATGCTTTTCGCTGAGGATTCTGACATTTTCGTCAACCACCTTTTTCTTCAGCGGATACCAGAACCAGAGAATCAGGGCAAGAGCAATCAATCCTGCGGCGGGAACGAGGGAGGCGATATTGAACAGGCCTTCCTTGACGGCCTGAGTCTGACCGAGACCCTGCTGTGCCGCCTCGGTGCTGTAACCGATGACGCTGAGGAGCGCGCCGGCAAGACCTGAAGAGGCCGCCTGTCCCAGTTTTCTCGCAAAGGAATACAGCGCATAAACCGAGCCGTCCTCACGGATGCCGTTTTTGATCTCGCTATAGTCGATAACATCGGTGATGAGCGCCCAGCAGACCGTTGAGAATACACCGAGACCGAGCCATGTAACGGTCATGAAAGCGATGTAGACGAATACATTCTGGGGACGGACAAAGAAGAGCACGATATTGCCGATACCGGCGACAAGATTGCAGACAACGCTGACCTCAGCCTTGCCGAATTTCTGCACAAGAGGCTTGGCCACGGCGGCGGCAAGGAGCATGCCAACACCCATGGGAATCATGGCCACAACCTGCATTTTGGCGTTGCCGTAATAGTCCGGGAAAATATAGTTGATCATCTGCTGCATGGTCAGCTGAGCCAGCAGCATGACGATGGAGGCACAGATAATCGAAATCAGGGCGCGGTTTTTCACGGCGTTTCTCAGCATCTTGAGGACATTGTTATTCTGCTGTACCTCAAGGGAAGCCACGGATTTGACGCGCTCTGTGGTAAGTGAATAGCACAAAAGATAACATACCACGGCCAGCAGGGAGCATATACCGGCTATCAGGGTGAAACGGCTGCCATTGAGAACCTCGACGCCGTTGATCTTGTCATAGGCAACGAGAGGGATTCCGGCCGTAACAAAGGCACCGGCCAACATGCCGCCCATGGTGCGGAAAGTCGAAAGAGACTGTCTGTCACCGGGGTCATTGGAGATGGCGGAAGCCATGGAACCATAGGGAATATTGATGGAGGTATAGAACACGGAGCCCCAAAGAATATAAGTGATGAAAATATAGATCACCTTGGCCGTCAACGGCAGATTTTTCAGAGAGCTCTGATACATCAGGAAAGAAGCAATCGCTACTGGTCCGCACATACGCAGAATCCACGGTTTGAATTTGCCCTTATCGGTCTGCTTGCTTCTGTCGCAGATTCGTCCCATGGCCACATCGGTAAAAGCATCAACGATTCGTGCCACCATCATAATGATACCGATGATATAGCCGTCAACCGCCATGACATCGGTGTAAAACTTCATCAGAAAGCTCGATGAAAGAATAAAGGTAAAATCATTACCGAAATCACCGAACAAATAACCCAGCTTGTCCCTTAGTCCAAAGGGTCTGACTGCTTTGTTTGAACTCATAAGAATACCTCTCTTCACATTTTTTTCTTCATACACTCCGAAGATTGTACTCATATCATAACAAAAACCGCCCGCCATGTGTGAGTGTAATTTTTGTTTTTATTTGTATTATTTTTGTTAAATGTCTTGTTGAGACACAAAAATTGTGTTATAATAATAAAAACGCCTTACAAGGTAAAGGATATTTGGATATTTTTTACATATAACTATTGGAGGTCGAATGATGTATTATTCATGCGAGCTTGATTTTCTGAAAAACACCCTTTCCAAATGCTCAATGCAATATATTATCACCGATCTGTCCGGTGACGGCTTTCTTTCTCCCCATGTGTATTTCAATAATCTGATCGCCCATCGGGAGGACTATGACCGAATCGCAGAGGCGATCCGGTCTGTTGCCGCGCCCAACACCGTTTACCGATACACCGACAGATTTTTATGCAGCTATATGTTTTTTCTGCTTCCCGAATACGACGAAGAAAAAATCCTTTTTCTCGGGCCGTATCTGGGCGTCGAGCTGAGCCACAGTCAGGTGATGGAAATCGGCGAGGAGCTTGGCATCCCCGGGAACCGACTTTCCTCTCTCGAACAATTTTACTCCTCCGTGCCGTTTTTTCCCGGTTCCAGCCCGATTTTCGCCATCATTAACACTTTCTGCGAAAAGCTCTGGGGCGGCGAGGGAAGCTACACGACCGTTGATATCAATCGGGAATTTTACGGGCTGATATCCCCGATCTTGCCCCATAACGCTGACGCGGACGAATCGGATATTCTGGAGCAGAAGCGCATCATCGAAAGGCGGTACACCTGGGAAAACGAAATGATGCAGGCCGTCAGTCAGGGACTCGTCCACAAAGCGGAGCTTTTGCTGTCGTCCATGTCGGATCTGACTTTTGAAAGGCGCAACAATGATCCGGTGCGAAACCTGAAAAACTACTGCATTGTCATGAACACGCTGCTGAGAAAAGCGGCTGAACAAGGAGAAGTGCACCCAATACACCTCGACCGGATCTCCTCGGACTTCGCGAGAAAAATCGAAGCGCTGACCTCAAGCAAAAGCGGCCGTGAGCTGATGCTCGAGATGTTCCGCAGCTATTGCTATCTGGTGCGGCAAAGCTCCATGAAAAACTACTGTACTCCCGTTCAGGAGGCCATTTCTTATATTGATGCAAATCCCGCCGGCAATCTGACACTCCATAATATTGCCCGAATCCAAAATGTCAACGCCAGCTATCTTTCGTCTCTTTTCAGCCGTGAGACGGGCAAAACCCTGACCGAATATGTCAACCGGCGCCGTATCAAGCTGGCCGTCCATCTGCTGAGTACCACCAAACTGCAGGTTCAGACCGTAGCCCAGCACTGCGGCATACCGGATGTGAATTATTTTTCCAAGCTATTTAAGCGATATACAGGACAAAGTCCCAAAGAATTCAGAGCCATGCAGGTCAAAAGCATGGATTGACGGATCGCAGAGCAGGCACACCGAGCCGTGAAACGAAAAAATGCGCAAGCCAAAATTGGTTTGCGCATGTATTACATTAATATACATTTTATGCTTTGGTTTTTGCTTCTGCTTTTGCTGCTGCTTTTTTTGCCATATTCTTGGTGTAAAGACCGATCAGGAAGCTGCAGCCGAGATTGAGGATAAGAGAACCCAGAAGCAACGAAAGAAGGTTGCTGGGCAGGTTCGCTACCAGTTTATCCGTCTCGACAAAAGAAACAATGAGATAAATAAAGCCGACATTATTAAATATCATCGGCAGATAAGGCGCCGCCAGTATCAGCACTGCAATACTGATCAGCAGCGGAATGAGAATAGCCGGAAGTTTGGGCAGGCCGCTTTTGACAAGGAACTGGCAAACGACGATGACGCCTGCAGCGAGGAGAAGTCCGACGCTGCCGCCGACAAGAGTGTGCCAGAATCTCTCCTTATAGGTGAGCTCTTCCTGCATGAAGAAAAGGGTTACAGCGGCAAAGAATGACCAGTTGATGATCTGGATGCTCCAGTCATGCCAGATTCCGTGAATCGCCTGGTACACAATGTTCCACAGTGCAATCCACAAAAAGACAATCAGCAGCGCGCCCATTTTGCCTTTCTTGGGTTTGTGCAGGAGTTGAAATCCTGCCTTGAGTGTTTCGTTGTTCATTTTCTGATCCTCCGTTTTTCATAAGGTAGTTGAATTATACCATAATTTTCCCATCGTGTCAACAAGATTTGTAACATTAAGTACTATATCTTACAATGTGACATAATTTCTGAAAATGTTTTAAAAAAAGCGAAAGTGGCTTTGTTGTTTCATCGGCAACAGTTAAAAAATTTTTGTATCAACTGTAATGAAATGCAAAAATTTGTTGACATCTTATGAATTTCTTAATATAATGATGATAGAAAGCAACAAGCGTTCATCATTAAATAAAATCCAACGGAACATGAAACGCAGAAGAGGATAAGGAGGGTAAAACATGGATCCGCTCAGGAATATGGTAAAAGTCATCAAAAAATATGTCGGAAAAATCCGAGTGTGGTTCTTGTTTGTCATTGACAATTACTTTCCGACTCTCACCGATGAAAATGTAACAATGCCTGCAGATTATTTGTAATGGCGGTTTTTAAAAAAAATCGGGAAAACATATTGACAAACGCGGCTTTTTCTGATATAGTATACAAGTCGTTATGAGACAATAGTTTTATGCGGGAGCATAACTCAGCCGAGATAATGTCTGCCTCACAAACAGATGGTAACAGCTTCGAGTTCTGTTGTTCCCACCAGATACGGCCCGGTAGTTCAGTTGGTTAGAA
>JAQXMV010000006.1 GCA_029013165.1 Oscillospiraceae bacterium
CCGCAGCCGGAGGGACCGAGAATCGAAACGAACTCACTTTCTCTGAAGTTGATACTGACATCGTCCAAAGCCCTGACGGTCGTATCGCCGGTAACATAATCTTTTGTTATATTTTTTAGTATCAGCATTTACTTACGCCTCCTGAGGATTTTTCTCTTTTTTGGACTGCTTTTTAAACTTTCTGTCTTCGAGAAACATACTGATCTTTTCTCTGTTTTTCAGCAGGAGCACTTCTGCCAGTGCCACCACACCGAAAACTGCGTATATCCATGCGCCCTCGCCTTTTTTCTCGGCAGGCACATATATGACCGTGGGGAGATAATTATCATCGGGCTTTTCTTCCACCACAGCTCGCTCGCGGAAGAACAGCTTATAGAGCCATTCGACGGTTTCGTCCACACTCATGGCCGCCATTTCCTCACCGATTCCCGAGGCATAGGTGTCAAACATGGCGTTGTCTCCCGAGCCGCCCATAAAGCCGGTCATCAGATTTTCATTACCGGGAGTTTTCATGACCTCCACCAGATAGCGCAGGAAAGTGATCAGCACAGCGGTCTGATCGGCCTTGACATAGGAGATCTGAGCCGGGGCGCCGGCATAGGTGCGTTTGCTCTCCACCGTCACGGTCTGACCCATGCCCGAGAACTGCGCCAGGTCAAGCTCCGGCAGTTTCATGCCGAGATCCATGTTTTCCGTCATACTGCCCATGAGCTCTTTCAGGTCGATGTTTTCGATTTCGGAGAGATCGAGCATATCGCTCATGCCCAGCTTCTCTAACATATCCTTGAACGGATAAATCAGGTTATCCACGCAGGTTTTCACCGAACCGCTTTGCACAAAGTATACGAGATTCGGGAGGATTTCCGTCAGCGTATAGACAGGCTTTTTCATAAAGCGGTCGACGAGAGAGCATACTGCGGTGACGAGGGCTTTGGAGCCGTTGCCCTTTTCTGCGGCATTCTTAAATTCGCCATAGGTCATGATGCTGTCCTGCGAACAGCCGAAAGCCTCCAGCAGAGGAATCACAGCCGTGTTATAGCCGTTGCTGCCGTAAATTTCCACAGCGCCTAAAACCTCGATTTTGCCCTCGGCAAGGAGCATATTCAGCATCGGTTCCAGCGGTCTCAGAGCGGCAGAGGCCGCCTTGATAAAGCCTGCCTTATCTCCGCTACTGAAGCCCCAGGGAACATAGGTATTGCCCAGTGCTTTCCATGAGGAATAACGGTTCAGTACCTTTCTCGTGCCGGCAAAGCTGCTTTCTTTCAGCTCGGCGGCCAGAGCCGACGGCGTGACTTTCAGACCGATCATCTCAGCCAGCTGCGCCATATCGTCGCCGCTGAGCATACCGTAAATTTCCTTGACCAGCGTGGTCAGGGTTGCGGGTGAATAGATTTTCTTTTTCAGCATCTCTTCCAGTGTTTTTTCCTGTCCGCCTTCGGCGACAAATTCATCAATCAGGCTGTCGATTCCGTCGAGGACACGCTGATATTTTTCCTGACCGAGATTCGGCGTATAAGACACCTGCACCGGCTGATTGGGCGTGAAAGTCCACTGATAATCATTGACCTTTCCGCCCTCGGCGCTGAAAAGTCCGATGAAAAATGCTAACAGCTCATCTGTGGGCTTTTCCGTGATTTTGCCGAGCATCTCCGTCATCTGCGGATCCTGCTCACCCATGAGATCACCCATATTGTCTTTGTTGAGCTTGAGCGTATCTATGAGCCAGCGCATCAGCACGATAAAGGTATCGGCCTTATCGGCTGTCACGGTGTCTCCGGAAACCGTGCCGCAGGAGGCCAGCAGTTCCAGGTCGATATCGGCCATTTTCAGGCCCGTACCGCCGAGAATGTCATTGAAATTTCCCGTGAAATTCTGCGTGTAGGATTCAGAGTTACCGATAAAGGAAAGAATCGTTTCTATTTTAATAAAAGTTGAAATATTAAAAAGCTGAAGCCGGAGAGGCTCGATCAGAGTGGAAACGGCTTTATCGAAGCCGCCGTTATTGAGGAAGTAGGCGATTCCGGGAAGAATATCCGTCAGCCGGTCACAGGGAGCCTCAAGGATATCCTCCAGCAGAAGCATCACATCACCGGCTATATTTTCGATCATAGTGTTTTTGTTTTGCTTGGCCTGGGCGTAAAACTCAGCACTGCCGGTTATACTTCCACAGCCCAAGGACCTCAGCGTCGGGACAATGGCCGTTTCATAACCGTTGGCGCCCTCAATGGCAATGATCGAATTCAGCGGATAGGTTCCGGAACAAAGCAGGGTGTAAAGCAGCTCGTTAAAGGGAGCAAAAATGCAGCCCATAGCCGTCAGGAATCCCTCTCTGTCGCTGACGCCCCATCGGGCGCCTGAGAGATCGGCGTCGCTCCACTTCTGCACGCCGGAAAGCCGGGCGGCAACATCGGGATAGCCGCCGAGACAGGCGGCCACGCCGCCGACGGTGACATCCAGACCGATGGAAGAAATGCTGTCAGCATTTTCCTCAATCATCTTATAGATTTCCACCGTCATGGAGGAGAGGATCTCATCGGAATAGATCTTCGGCAGGACTAAGTCTTTGAGGGATTGGTTCTGTGTGTTTCTGACAAGGGCCTCAAGGGCGATGTCAGTCTTTTTGATGGCTGTCAGGGACTGCTCCTTGGTGACATTCTGCGGATAAGTGACCGCCGCAAAAGCCATAGGTGAAGCTGCAACGGCTGTGATTAAGACGGCAAGAAGCAGACAAAGCATTTTTTTGGCTTTTTTCATGATTCAGACTTTCACCTCTTTCTTTTCGGGTAAGGCTTGATTGGCAATATCCGCCAGCTTATTGAATATACGCAAAAATTCGCACACATCTTTTTCGCCCAGCTGTTCGATGATCGTCAGGGCATTTCTCAGCAGCTCCTCGCGAAGAGAGGCCACCATGCGCCTGCCCTCTTCCGTCAGGGCGACGGTAACGCTGCGCTTGTCACTGCTGCTTTTCAGCTTCTGTACCAGTCCCTTGCTCTCAAGAGATTTCACAATGGCGCACAGACGCGCCGCCGTGAAATCAAGGCGTTCGATGAGCTTGCTCTGGGTGCTGATACCGCCCAATTCACCGAGCATAACCATAAGCAGATTTTCGCCTTTCAGGCTCAGACGGAATTTATCAAGCATGGCTTCTGTATCTATTTTATCAAAAGTTTCAAGGATTTGTGTCAGGAGATATTCCGTATCCATTTTCAGTTCCTCCCTCCGGATAATAGTTAACAGTGTTAATTAATATAGCACACCATCTTCGCCGTGTCAACCGTATAAACCATTAAGAACTATTAAAATACACAAATGCCGACTCCGGAATTTGTAAAAATCAACGGAAATTATGGTCGAATTTCCCTATGACGAGCTTGTGAATTTATATAATAAGTGAAATACCTAAACAAGACCTTAAAATCATTAACGGGGTTAATATTTTTAATTTGAAAAAGTTTTTCATTTCCTATTGACACCGGGAACAAACCGTATATAATGAATATTGTTAGTCAGCTAACAGTTCGTAGGCTAACAAAAATCCAAAAAGAAAGAAGTGATACCGCCTTGAAAAAAGAAGACAGAATCAGCTTTCAGCTGCATCATACTTCCCGCCTTGTCAAGCGATATATGGACAGAGACGCCTCAAAAAGCTATGTGGAAAAAATGACCGGAACCCACGGCTGGGCCATAGGCTATTTCTATAATAATATGGATCGGGATATCTTCCAGAAAGACCTTGAACAGGAATTTGATATTCGCCGCAGCACGGCCAGCAATATCCTCTCCCTGATGGAAAAAAACGGTCTTATCGTCCGACAGAGTGTGCCCTATGACGCCCGACTGAAGAAGATCATTCTGACACAAAAGGCTCTTGATGTTCAGCAAGCGGTGGAACAAGCCTTTGACAAGCTGGAAACCAGGCTTCGCAGCGACATCAGCGACGAAGAGCTGGCATGCTTTTCCAGAGTGATCAAAAAAATACAGAGTAATATTGAAAGGACTGATGACGAAAATGATTAAACAACTCAGCAAATCTATCAGGCAGTACAAACTGCCCTCATTGCTTGCGCCTCTTTTTGTCTCCATGGAGGTCGTCCTTGAGGTCATGATTCCCTTTCTCATGGGCAAGCTCGTGGACAACGGCATCTATCAGAATGATTCCGACTATGTGCTGAAAATGGGCGGTTTACTGGCCGTACTGTGCCTGGCAAGCCTTTTCTGCGGCGTAGCCTCGGGCACGGCCGCCGCCAAAGCCTCCTCGGGCTTTGCGAAAAATCTGCGCCACGATATGTACTATAATGTGCAGAACTTTTCCTTTGCCAATATCGACCGGTTTTCCACTTCAGGACTTGTGACAAGACTGACAACCGATGTCACCAATCTTCAGAACGCCTATCAGATGATTATACGCATTGCCGTGCGCGCCCCGGCCATGCTGATCTTTTCCCTGGCCATGGCCCTGACCATCAACGCCAAAATCAGTCTTGTTTTTGTGTGCGTCATTCCCTTTCTTGCCCTCGGTCTTGGTCTCATCATTTCCAAGGCTCACCCCATTTTCAGACGGGTATTCAAAACCTATGACAAGCTCAACAGCGTGGTCAATGAAAATCTCCACGGCATCAGAGTCGTCAAAGCCTTCGTCCGGGAGGACAAGGAAAACGAAAAATTCAAAAGCGTATCCAACACCATTTATTCCGACACCAAGCGCGCCGAGGGTCTGCTGGCTTTCAACGCGCCGCTGATGCAATTCAGCTCCTATCTGTGTATGCTGCTGATTGCCTGGTTCGGCGCCAAGCTCATCGTCAGCTCCGGCTCAGCGGAAATGACCACCGGCGATCTCTTTTCCGTGATCTCCTATACCATGCAGATTCTCATGACGCTGATGATGCTCTCCATGATCTTCGTCATGCTGACCATGTCTAAGGCCAGCGCAGAGCGCGTATGCGAAGTATTAAACGAAAAGCCTGAGATTCATTCTCCCGAAAAGCCGGTAACGGAAGTGAAAAACGGCAGCATTGAATTCAGCGGAGTAGACTTCAGCTACAGCGGACGGCAGGATAACCTCTGTCTGAAAAATGTGAATATTTCCATTGCCTCCGGTGAAACCGTGGGCATTATCGGCGCCACCGGCTCCTCCAAAACCACTCTCGTTCAGCTCATCCCCAGACTTTACGATGTCACGGCCGGCGAACTGAAAGTCGGCGGCATCAATGTCCGGGACTATGACCTCGATGTGCTGAGAAACGGCGTGGCCATGGTTCTGCAGAACAATGTGCTTTTCTCCGGCACGATCAAGGAAAATCTGCGCTGGGGCAACGCCGAGGCAACAGACGAGGAAATCAGGCACGCCTGTTCTCTGGCCCAGGCTGACGCTTTCATTGAGGAAATGCCTGAGGGCTATGACACCCACATCGAGCAGGGCGGCACCAATGTTTCCGGCGGACAGAAACAGCGTCTCTGCATCGCCAGAGCCCTGCTCAAGAAGCCGAAAATTCTCATTCTCGACGACTCCACCAGCGCCGTGGACACCAAGACCGACGCTCTCATTCGCCGCGCCTTTAAGCAGTATATTCCGGAGACAACAAAAATAATCATCACCCAGCGTTTTTCCTCGGTTGAGGACGCCGACAAGGTCATTGTCATGGAGGAGGGCGGCACCTGCCGCGTTCTGACCGGCGACGCCATCAAGCGCGAAATCGAGGAAGCTCAGGCACAGGGAGGTAGCCAAAATGGATAACAGACAACCGCCGAAACCGCACATGGGCAGACACGGAGGAACGCCGATTCGAATGAAAGGCGAAAAACTTGATTTCAAGGTCATCTCACGGCTCTTCGGCTATGTGGGCAAAAAATACAAGCTGCTGATGCTGTTTGTGGTGCTGTGCATCATTCTTTCCAGCATTGCCAATGTCTTCTCTTCGCTGTTTCTCGGCGACCTTATTGACAAGTACATTGAGCCTATGCTCACCGCAGGAGACGCGGACTTCAAGCCGCTGCTGCTGATGCTGATGAAAACAGCCTGCATTTTTCTTATAGGTATTATTTCCACCTTCGCCTATAACAGAATCATGATCATCGTGTCCCAGGGCGTTCTCCTGAACATCCGTAACGATATGTTCACCCACATGCAGACCCTCCCCATCCGATATTTTGACACCAACAGTCACGGTGACATCATGAGCCGTTACACCAACGACGCCGACACGCTCCGGCAGATGATCTCACAGACCATACCCCAGGTCATTTCCTCGGCGGTGACGATTGTTTCGACCTTCACGGCCATGGTGAGTCTGAGTGTCCCCCTGACAGCTGTAGTCATCGTCAGCGTCATCATCATATTGTTCGGCACCGGCAAGGTGGCCGGCAACAGCGGAAGGTTCTTTATCCGTCAGCAGGAATCTCTCGGCGACATCAACGGTTATATCGAAGAAATGATCAACGGACAGAAAGTGATCAAGGTTTTCTGCCATGAACAGCAGTCCAAGGAGGACTTTGACAAAAAGAACGAGATGCTCTTCGGCAACGCCTATGCGGCCAACAAATATGTCAACATGATCGGTCCGCTGAATAACAACATGGGCAACCTGCAGTATGTGATCATCGCTATCATCGGCTGTTTTCTGGCCATACTCACGGCCACAGGACGCCTGCAAGGCGGCTTCGGCGCTTTCTTCGCCCTCACTGCCGGCAATGTAGCTTCTTTCCTGCAGCTTTCCAAGAGCTTCACCATGCCCATCAACCAGATCTCTCAACAGCTCAATTCCGTCGTCATGGCCATGGCCGGCGCCAAGCGTATCTTCGCACTGCTGGACGAAGAGCCGGAAACAGACGAAGGCTATGTCACCCTGGTCAACGCCAAAGAAGAAAACGGCGAACTGACAGAAACTGACGAGCATACCGGAATATGGGCCTGGAAGCATCCCCACGAGGACGGCTCGGTCACTTTCACCAGACTGTGCGGTGAGGTTCGCTTCTTCGATGTTGACTTCGGCTATAATCCCGACAAGGTGGTGCTCCATAACATCTCCCTTTATGCTGAACCGGGACAGAAAGTTGCTTTCGTCGGTGCCACGGGAGCCGGCAAAACCACCATCACGAACCTGATCAACCGCTTCTACGATCTCGCCGACGGCAAAATCCGCTATGACGGCATCAACATCAATAAAATCAAAAAGGCGGATCTACGCCGTTCTTTGGGCATCGTTCTGCAGGACACCAATCTTTTCACCGGCACGGTCATGGAAAATATCCGTTACGGCAATCTTTCCGCCAGTGACGATCAGGTCATCGCCGCGGCAAAGCTGGCCAACGCCGACTCCTTTATCCGTCATCTGCCACAGGGCTATAACACCGTGCTGACCGGCAACGGCGCCAACCTCTCACAGGGTCAGCGCCAACTCATCTCCATCGCCAGGGCGGCCGTTGCGGATCCGCCGGTCATGATCCTTGACGAAGCCACCTCCTCCATCGACACCCGTACGGAGGCGCTGGTGCAAAAGGGCATGGACGCCCTGATGAAAGGCAGAACCGTCTTTGTCATCGCCCACCGTCTTTCCACAGTCCGCAATTCCGATGTGATCATGGTTCTCGAGCATGGCAGAATTATTGAAAGAGGCTCCCACGAGAGCCTGCTGGAAAAGAAAGGCAATTATTACCGGCTTTACACCGGCGCCTTTGAGCTTGAATAAAAGAACAACCGGGCCTTTCGATTCAACGAAAGACCCGGTCAATTTTTTATAATATAATTCAGATAACGCCTGTGATTTTCGCCTTGATCAAGGCAAATATATTTTTGATCAGGTTGATCACGGCACGAAAATAGGTAAGAATGGTATGCTCATGAATTTCCGGAGCGTCCCATACCGTGACATTGCAGTTTTCCGCTGTCATGGCACTGGTGTAACCGGTTTCATCGCAGTAAACCAGGAACTGTGGATAGGATTCATCGGTGGTCACGGTGAACTGACCGTCGCTGGTGCAGATCTTGTGGATAATATCATCCTCACCGATTGCCCAGGTGTCATGATGAATACCCTTGATGAACCAAGTGGAATCGGGGAACAGACAGGTCGAAGCGTCCACCTGCTTGTCGGGAGAAATATATTTTTCCAGTCCGAGGGTGGCTCTTTCGGCGATATATTCCTCACTTAAAGTATCATAAACCTTTGAGCAGGTTGCGCCGAAGCTGGCCTTATTCACGGAAACCAGATAATCGCTGAGCTCATCGCAGCTGTCGATGATCGGCGGCGCCTGATAGCCGTATTTGGCAACGATACCCACGCCGAGACCGGCCTCCTGGGCGCCCTTGAGAATTTCAGGAATACGCTGTCTGACCTGCCGGTCATAACGATCCAGCTTTTCAATCAGGCCGCGGTACTTTTCGTAAAAGGCTGAGCCCTCTTCACCGAAAACCAGATCCCTTGCGGCCTGATAGTTCTCAGCGGTGGCGGTGCTCCAATAGCCGGGCCAGGTGCCGTAAACCTCAATACCCAGCCGGGGCGTCAGCCCCTCATAGAGCTTCTGATAAATGGCGTCAATGGCTTTGGCAGAAAGATGCAGCCTGTCGCTTTCGCTGAGAAGATCCATAGAAGCCAAAACAAACTCATATAAAAATCTCTGTGCCTCATCGGCCGGACCGTCGCCGGTGTTGCCATAGAGTTTATCGGTGAAATATCTCTCTGCAGCTTCGGAATCCACACGGATCTTGCCGCCGAAAGTATCGCTGAAAAACTCACTGCCGTTGCCTACCGTTGCGTCAAAGGCAATATTCTTGATATCCGAATAGCCATACTTGGAAAGATAAGCCAGAACGAAAGAACCGCCCAGACATTTGCCGGCAAGAGCGACTTTTTCGCAGCCTGTTGTCTTGATGATGTTCTTGATATATTCATTGAGACTGTCGGCGATTTCCAGGGGATCTCTTCTCCAGTCATACCAGAAAGTATAGGCATAAAGAGGATATACACCGTCTTCGCCCACCTTATCCGTATTCATGTTTTCGTAGTTCTCTTGGTAGCTGCCGACGCTGATGTCGGTGCCGTTGGTGTTTTCGCCGTTTTCATCCAGCTGGCAGTCCTGGAAGATCGCCCTGACCTCGGCGGCAAAGGCGTCGTAATACTCCTCCCATTTGCCGAAAAGCACAGCATTGATAAAATAGGGATTGAGCACTCTTGCCACAGCTCCGGGCAGCTCGCTTTTGTCATAATTCACCGGGTAGACAACTTCTCCGCTGCTGTTGACAATCGCATTGCCGTCACCGCGCAGGAAAACCACCGGTGTACCCTTTTCGGCTTCTTTTTCCGCCCCTGCAAAAGCGGGAATGAAAAGCGTTACCATCATGGTCAGTGCAAGAAGTAAAGAAACAATTTTTTTCATCGCATGAAAATCTCCTTTAACATAATCTTAGCAGAATACTAACAATAAAATGATTATAAGGATGAATTGATATATCAATATATACCATGTGTTAATAAACTATTAATTTTATGTGTGATTTGTAAATTGACAGTTGTCTACATTTGGTCTTTTCTTTGCTTGTTGCACCAAAAAAGAAGCACATTTTGCCGCAGGAAAAGGTTATTTCGGGCTTTGGCAAACCGCCATCAGGACAATGATGCTATCTTATTTCAGACGACACCACCGAAAATCTCAAATCATAGCTATCATGCAAAAAGTTCGAATTATGAATGACATATAAAAAATACAAAATCATTTATATAAAGATCTCCGCTGTGAAAGACCACAGCGGAGACAGTTATTTATATGATGGTTAAATTGGTAAAACTCAGATTAATGTTTTGCACCGCAGGAACAAACCTTATTGATGCCAAAAAGTTTCTGGAAGAAATTTAAGATTTTGAAAAACACATTGTATATGCCGTCTTCATGACAGTTGCAAGAACATTCCTCCGAGCGATCATAGCCACAGTCTTTGCAAACACTCCCCTCAAAATTATGTCTGGGGAAGTATACCGTAATACCTTTTGAAATGAGCTCGCCGCAAATGCTACAAACTGTATCGCCCTCATATCCACGTTCAGTACAAGTCGGCTCTACTTGATTTACGACAATCGGGTTGTGTTCGAGCTTTGCAATTGTTTCATGACCTGATAACCAGGTTTCGCAATCGTCACAATATACACCTGCTTCATAGCCGTTGCTTGTGCAGGTCGGGGCGACTGCTTCAACTTCGGCGGCAATGGCATGATCACAGACCAAATAATGGATTGTGGCTTGATGTAAACATTCGTTATAATTTTCGATGGATATCTGATTCCATTGTGTTTTGGTTCCATAATAATATACATCACGAAGGTAACCGCAATGATCAAAAGCCTGACTTTCGATTGTCATAACACTTGCGGGAATCGTTACGGTTTCCAGAGAGCAATAGGCGAAAGTGCCGGAGCCGATAGATGTCATGCCCTTCGGAATGACAATGTTGTGAATGAGAGTTTCAGAGAAAGCCCATCCACCAATCGTTTCGACACTGTCAGGGATTTTAACATCTGAGAGGTTTATGCAGTAATTGAACGCATAGGAACCGATGCTCTTAACACTGTCAGGGATTTCTATTGTTTCAAGGCTTTCGCAGCCTCTGAACGTCCACATTTTTATACTGGTTACACTGTCGGGAATAACGATGTTTTTTAGTTTTGTGCAGGACTCGAAAGCACCCCAATCGAGGTTTGTTACACTATCGGGAATGACCACATTATCAAGGCTTTCGCAAAGAGCAAATGATCGTACTCCAATTTTCGTCAAAGTATCCGGCATTGTCACACTCGTCATATTATCGCAAACGAAAAATGCCTCATCGCCAATACCCGTTACTCCTTTCTCAACTGTAACGGATTTAATATCAGGATTTTTGGAAAACGGCGAGGTATGATAGATCTCCTCGTTCTCCCCGATAACACTAGCGTAATCGTCCATTTCTCCCTCTCCGCTGATGCGAAGCTCGCCGGTTTCTTGGTTGAAAGACCAGTAAACATTTTTACCGCATTGTCCGGTGGCGCTCAGGGCGCTGGAACTGAAAGCTAAGGCCACTGTCATAACAATGGCAACCACAAAAAAGATGATTGTTCGCGTGATTCGTTTTTTTCATTTTTGATACCTCCAATACTTTTCCTTAACTTTATAATAGTATCGTTTTTTCTTGTTGTCAACAGAGATGTTACAGGTTTTTAAAAAAAATTTAATTAAATCGACACCGCCGAAAAAACGGTTGACTTTATCGACTGGAGTATTATATAATGGTATTTATGGGAAAAGTCGATTGTTTCTCGAATCATAAAAATCACTATTGTAAGGAGGTGGGTCTGAATTGGATAACGGCGACAGTAAGCCTAACGGGCGATTACAAATGCTTCTCGGTGCAGACCCTGCCTTCACAAGGGTGGAATAAACGCCCTTTCACCCTGCAGGTTCACCCTCTGCTCCCTGAAAAAGAAAGTCGGTGAATTAACATGAATGAAACTGAGTTTGAAAGACTAAACATTCTTCTGCAAACCAACAATCTCAAGTTCCTCAAAGAGGAACTTTCCGACATGACTTATCCGGATATCGCCGAATTTATCATGGAATCCGACGACGAGAAAAGGGCGGTTAAAATCTTCCGCATTCTCTCCAAGGATATCTCGGCCGATGTATTTTCCTATCTGGAACCGGACAGTCAGACAACCATCGTAAACTCCATAACCGACCGCGAAATTGCCAGACTCATGGACGACCTGTTTCTGGACGACGCCGTCGACTTCCTCGAGGAAGTGCCGGCCAACATCGTCCGGCGCGTTTTGGCAAACACGGACAAACAAACCCGAGAGCTGATCAACCGGTTTCTCAAATATCCCGAAAACTCCGCCGGCAGCCTGATGACCATTGAAATGGTTGAGCTCCACGACCGTCTCACCGTCGGCGAAGCCATCAAAAATATCCGCCGTACAGGCGTGGACAAGGAGACCATTTACACCTGCTATGTCATCGATGACGGCAGACATCTGATGGGCACCCTGCCCCTGCGCCGTCTCCTGCTCAATGACGAGGACACCCCCATACGGGAGATCATGTCCGACGACGACAGGCTCATCTTCGTGCGCACCATGGACGACCAGGAGGAAGTCGCCGCCATCGCCAAAAAATACGACCTGCTCTCCGTCCCCGTTGTTGACATGGAAAACCGCCTCGTGGGCATTATCACCATCGACGATATCGTTGACATCATTGACGATGAGGCCACGGAGGACTTTGAAAAAATGGCGTCTTTGCTTCCGTCCGAGGACGGATATCTGAAAACCGGCGTCTTCAAAATGGCCAGAAACCGAATCGGCTGGCTGCTGATCCTGATGGTCACCTCCACCTTTACCGGTCAGATCATCGAGGGCTTCGAGGCTCAGCTTTCCACCATCGCGGGACTGACAGCCTGCATTCCCATGCTCATGGGTACCGGCGGTAACTCCGGCAATCAGGCTTCCACGCTGATCATCCGCGGCCTTGCCCTGGGTGAGGTCAAACTCAAGGATTTCTTCCGCGTCATCTGGAAAGAGATCCGCGTGGCGACAATCGTCGGCCTGCTGCTCGGTGCGGTGAATTTCGGCAGAATGCTGCTGGTTCGCCTCATCACCGGCAACCCGGTCACCAATAATGTCATTCTCGTCGTTTCCATGTCCGTCTGCGCCGTTGTCATCGTCTCAAAAACCATCGGCTGTACGCTGCCGATCATTGCCAAGGTACTGCGGCTGGATCCCGCCCTCATGGCAGGTCCCCTGATTTCCACACTGGTTGATGCCATTTCCCTGATGGTCTATTTCGGACTGGCGCACCTGCTGATTCCCGGATGCTGAGGGTTCTGCTTTCATGAAGATACAATCAAACAAAATGACAGGGCGTCAATAGCCCGAAAATCAAGGAGGTTTTGCTTTTGGCAAAAAGGTTCTTATCCTTTACCAAGGGATATCGTATTCTGACACTGATCTGCCCGATTATGGTCTTTCTGGATGTTATCATTGACCTGCAGATTCCCGAGGCCATGGGAAATGTCGTGGATATCCTCTATAAGATCGGCCAGGAGGGCTACACGCCGGAAATGATCCGGTCTCAGCTGATGATCAATCTGCTGAAAATGCTCGCCCTGTGCGCCGCCACTCTGGTGGTCGGCTATATCGCCTCGCGCTGCTCGGCCATTGCCAGCATGGGCTTCGGCGCCAACCTGAGAAGAGAGCTGTTTTTTAAGATTCAGGATCTCTCCTTCGAGAACATCGACAAGATGAAGATTTCCTCTCTCATCACCCGCATGAACAACGATGTTTCTTCCATTCAGGGCGTTTACAGCAACACCATCGTCACCTTTATCAAAGGTCCCTTTATGCTGATCACCGCACTGATTTATGCGCTGGAGATCAGCCGCGATCTTTCTGTGATCTTCGCCTTTGCTCTGCCGGCCATCGTCATTGTTCTGTGCGTCATGGGCATCATCGCCGTTCCTCTTTTCAAGAAAATGCTGGAAAAAACCGACAAATTCAACGGCGTGCTCCGCGGCAATATCAACGGTATCCGCGTGGTGAAATCCTTTGTCAGAGAAGAGCATGAAAAGCAGAAGTTTGACAAGGCAAACCGTGAGCTCATGAAAATGGACGTCCGCACACAGAAAATTATGCTCTATATGACACCGATCATTATGTTTGTCATTTATGGCTGCATGATCTTTGCCATGTGGCGCGGCAGTGATATCATCCTCATGGGCAACGGAGACCTCACGCCCGGACAGATGACCACCTTCGTCGCCTATATTTCACAGGTTCTCTCCTCGATGATGACGGTTATGCTGGTCGTTCTCAGTATGTTTATGGCCAAAGCCTCCGTCAGCAGAATCGGCGAAGTTTTCAAGCAGGAGCCTTCCGTCAATGACAAGGAAGCCGACGAAAACGCAAAAGTCGAAAACGCCGGCATAGAATTCAGAAATGTCTCCTTTAAATATGACAGCGCAGCCGTCAAAAACATCCTCGAAGACATCAATCTCAAGATCGAGCCCGGTGAAACCGTCGGCATCATCGGCGGCACCGGTTCAGCTAAATCAACCCTGGTTCAGCTGATACCGCGCCTTTATGACGCCACCGAGGGCGAAGTTCTCGTGGGCGGCAGAAATGTCAAGGATTATAAGTTTGAAAATCTGCGCAGGGAAATCTCCGTGGTGCTTCAGCAGAATGTGCTTTTCTCCGGCTCCATTATGGAAAATATCCGCTGGGGTGATCCCTCGGCAACGGACGAGCAGGTCATCGAGGCCGCCAAAGCGGCACAGGCCCACGAGTTCATCAGTGAATTTGAAAAGGGTTATGACACGGAACTGGGACAGGGCGGAAACACCGTTTCCGGCGGTCAGAGACAGAGAATCTGCATCGCCAGAGCCATTCTCAGCAAGTCGAAAATTATCATCCTCGACGACTCCACCAGTGCCGTGGACACCTCCACCGACGCGAAAATCCGGGCCGCTCTGCGCAGTGAGAAATTTGCCGGCACAACAAAAATTATCATCGCTCAGCGTATTACCTCCATCATGGACGCCGACAGAATCGTTGTCATGGAAGACGGCAAAATCGTCGGCACCGGCACCCATGAAGAGCTGGCGAAAAACAACGAGATCTATCATGAGATCTTTGTATCACAGCAGGAAGGAGTGTTGGCACAATGAGCAAAGCTCCCCTCGAAGAAGAAAAAGACCTGAAGCTCGATAACGAGCAGGCAGATTCAGAATCCCCTCTCAGCCCGAAAGAGCAGAAAAAAGCCGAAAGGAAAAAGAGGCGCGAAGAAAAGAGCAAGACCCGCAAAAGCAAGAAACCCAAAAAAGAAGAAACCGAAGAGGAACGAAAAGAACGAGAAAAAGAAGAAGAAAAGAGAAAGAGAAACAAGCCGAAAGACATCAAAGAGGCCACCAAGCGTCTGCTGAAATATTTTGCACGATATAAGGCGCTGCTGGTTATCGTGGCAATTCTCGTTGTGGCCACAACGGTCATCAGTGTGCTGACCTCTCTTGCAATGATGCCGATCTATGAGGCCCTGGAAAATGCGCTGAAAAGCCAGATCTCCGGTTCAGAAGCCATGCAGCAGATTATCCGCTGGCTCCTCATCATGGCCGGAGGCTACACCCTCTCGGCGCTGTGCAATCTGATTTACACCAGAATCATGCTCCATGTGTCGTCGCGCACCATGGCCAATATGCGTCGCGATCTCTTCAATCATCTTCAGGGACTGCCTCTGCAGTATTTTGACAAGCGCCGTACCGGCGAAATAATGAGCCGATTCACCAGCGATGTCAACCGCGTCAGCAGTCTGCTGAGCGAATATTTCCCCACCCTGATTTCTTCCACGATTCAGGCGGTAATGACCATCACCATCATGATCATCTTCTCCTGGAAGCTGACCCTCACTATCACCGTGGCGATTATCCTGATGTTTGCCGTGGTGTTCTTCATCACCAGCAAATGCTCGCCGCTTTTCAAGCAGCAGCAAAAAGCCATCGCCGAGGTTAACGGCTTCAGTGAGGAATATATCCGGGGCATCAAGGTCGTCAAGCTCTTCTGCCACGAGGAAAAGACCAAGGCCGCCTTTAACGAGCTGAACGAAAACTACCGAAAGGTCGGCGTCAAGGCCAACATCATCAGCGGTTTCATGAGCCCCATGATGTCCATGATCATGCGTGTGAATTACGCCATAGTCGTTCTCCTCGGTGCCGTTCTGGTCATTAACGGAGAAATGACCATCGCAACGCTCATCACCTATCTCGACAAAGCGAAAAGCTATGCTTCCCCCATCGCTTCTCTCGCCAGTTGCTACAGCTCCCTGGTCTCAGCCCTTGCAGGCGCGGAGCGCGTCTTTGAGGTTCTGGATACCCCCAATGAAACAGACGAGGGCAAGGTAACACTGGTTCGTCTGGTCAGAAATGCCCTGGGCGAGACGGAGGAGACCGATGGCGAGCAGGGCGAATTTGCCTGGAAAGTCCCCACAGAACAGGGCGCCGAATATGTTCCTCTCAAGGGTAACATTGAGGTCAAGGATGTCACCTTCTCCTATGTGGAGGGTACCGATGTGCTCAAGCACATCAATGTCAGCGCAAAAAGCGGACAGAAAGTGGCTTTCGTCGGTTCCACCGGTGCCGGCAAAACCACCATCACCAACCTCATCAACCGATTCTATGAGATCGACCGCGGTGAAATCACCTATGACGGTATCCCCATTCAGGACATCAAAAAAGCGGATCTGCGCCATTCCATGGCTATGGTTCTGCAGGACACGAAGCTCTTTGCCGGTACCATTGCCGACAACATCCGCTACGGCAAGCTGGACGCCACCGATGAGGAGGTCATTGCCGCGGCAAAAATAGCCAACGCCCACTCTTTCATCGAGAAAATGCCCGACGGCTATCAGACGGAAATCCGCGCCGACGCCGTGAATATCAGCACCGGACAGGCGCAGTTGATCAATATTGCCCGTGCGGCGATCGCCGGAGCACCCCTGCTGATTCTCGACGAAGCCACCTCCAGCGTTGACACGAGAACGGAGCGTCACATCGAATTAGGCATGGACAAGATCATGGAGGACCGCACCGTCTTTGTCATCGCACACCGACTTTCCACGGTAAGAAATTCCCAGGACATTGTTGTTCTGGAAAACGGTGAAATCATCGAAGAGGGCGATCATCAGACCCTCATCGATAAAGGCGGCAAGTATTATCAGCTTTACACCGGCACCTTTGAAATGACATAAGAATAGGTATATAAAAACCGAGACCCGACAAAATGTCGGGTCTCGGTTTTTATGTGATGGCCATGCGTAAGAGGACGTCATACTGCAAAGCTGAGGCTGCCGTGAGCCGCCGACCCCGCACAGCGCCGCTTTGGCGGCGCTGTAGCGAGCAGTAAAACTGCTCGGGCAAGGGCAACGCCCTTGCCGCGGGGTCGGCGGCCCGGCTGTCAGCTGCCTTTTTCAGCTATTCACTCACCTGACCGCCGGTCAGTTTTCTCTCACTTCCCCAGTGCGCGCAGGGGATCCGTCTTTTCTCCTTTGACTAATGTCTCAAAGTGCAGATGACTTTCCTGCTTGCTCTCACAGGGGATCTCTCCCAGCTTGCCGATGAGCTGACCTTTTTCAACCTTGTCATCAATGCCTACTGCCGTTCCTTGCTCAATACCGCAGTATCTTCCTGTGAAAGAGCCGTAATCCACTTCAATGCAGTAGCCCCAGTTAGGCTCGGAGGTCACCTTAGTCACAGTGCCGTTGCCGACAGAGACCACATCACTGCCCTTTGGCGCGAGGAAGTCAATGCCCCCATGAACGCGCCAGTCCTCCATAGTTTCGTCATAGGTCGGGCTTTCACTGTAATCCCGGAGAATCTCTCCGGCAACAGGATAATCGAAAGATTTATTCTGATTCAGTGCTGCCTGACTGCTGCTTTGCGCCTGCGTCGTTGTTTGTGTTACGGCCGCTTTTGCAGAAGTAGACGGCGTATGACGGGTGGTTGATGTGATTTTTTCTTCAGCCGTCGTCTCCGGCTGTTTTTTTGTGCTCTCTTCGGTGGGATTTTTCTCTGTCAGTCGCGGATCGCTTTCGCCCTGCTGGTTTTTCTGCGCCTGTTCTCCGCCGGGCGTCTGTGTGACGGTGGTTTTTGGCAGATGCAAGTTTTCCAGCATATCAACAGAGGAATTATAAACGAAAGCGATAGCCGCGATGATCAGGACAAAGCTCACAGCCGCAGTAATATAAAAGCCTTTACCGGAGGAGAGCTTTTCAAGCAACTTTTTTATTTTTTTCATAATAAGCCTAACACCTGATTCCTGTAAAGATTGGTTAACTTTAGTATGATCCGGCGGCTCATAATTATACCTGCCGCGTCTGAAATTCTCGGGCGAAGAAAAAAATTCACAAATAATCTGAACAAATGTTTGCATTTTGGCTTTTTATATGATATAATGATTCCGTGAACCGAACATTTGTATTGTGACATCTTTTGAAAAGAAGACTTCTGTCAGCATTTTTATGGCAGTTCACGGCCACGATCATCGTCAATCACACTGAAAATATAACTAATCTGAAAGAAAGAGGTAAAGATTTATGAAACAGTCTCTGAGCGAAACACAGGCAAAAATCCTGGACTTTCTCAAGGAGCGTTCCGGCAACGGCGTTCCGCCGACCGTCAGGGAAATCTGTCAGGCAGTGGGTCTGAGATCGACCTCCTCCGTCCAGGCGAATCTTGACGCTCTCGAGGAAAAAGGATACATCATGCGCGACCCGATGCACAAGCGCTCCATACGCATTGTCGGTCAGGCGGAAAACATCCGCCATGTGCCTCTGCTGGGTGTGGTCACCGCCGGTCTGCCGATTCTCGCCGTGGAGCAGATCGAGTGTTATCTCCCCTTTACCAGTAACTATATTTCAAAGGACAAGGAAATGTTTGCCCTGCGTGTCCGCGGAGAGAGCATGATCAACGCCGGCATCTTCGACGGCGATATTCTCTTTGTGGAAAAGACGCCGCAAGCACGCAACGGTGACATCGTTGTCGCCCTCATTGAGGATGAGGCCACCGTCAAGACTTTCTACAAGGAAAACGGACATTTCCGCCTGCAGCCTGAAAACGACAGCTTCGATCCCATCATCGTTAACGAGCTCATCATTCTGGGCAAGGTTGTGGCGCTGACAAGGTATTTTTAACGGTGTTTTCGGCACCCTTTGACAAAAAGCACAACAGATCGCGTTTGCCATAAATCAAATTTGGCTTTAGTGTCGAAAATGCCTTTCCCGATTGACAAAGAACAACCGGTTATGCTATAATTTTTGTAAAGTCTCGGTATACAATATTATATCATACCGTGTTCTTTGAGACTGACGGAACCGTGGAGCACCACATGAATCAAAGGACAAAATAAGCCGACCGTCTGGGCATCTCACGAAAAAAGGTCACGGACCTTTAAGTGAGTGTGCCCTTTTTTAATATGCCGTCACCGAACGGTCAAAACATACACTTTCGGATCAGGAGGTAATCATCATGAAAAAGGTTGCGATCATCATGGGAAGCGACAGTGATCTGCCTGTCGTCAGCAAAGCCGCCGATACCCTCAAGCAGTTCGGCGTTCCCTATGAGGTTCACATTTATTCGGCACACCGCACACCGGAGCAGGCCAAAGCTTTTAGCGAAAGCGCAAGAGAAAACGGCTTCGGCGTAATCATTGCGGCAGCCGGAATGGCAGCACACCTTGCCGGCGCCATCGCCGCCAACGCCACACTGCCGGTCATCGGCATTCCCATGAAATCCAAATATCTCGACGGTATTGATGCCCTGCTTTCAACTGTTCAGATGCCCTCAGGGATTCCTGTAGCCACAGTTGCCATCGACGGAGCAGTCAATGCCGCTTTATTGTCTGTGGAAATTCTCGCCGTCAGTGACAGCGAGCTTGCCGCAAAACTGGCGGAGAAAAGAGCCGCCGACACTCAAAAGGTACTCGAAAAAAATGAAGCTGCACAAAAGCAGTTCAATGTATAAAACGGAGGTAACAAACAATGGAAAAAACAGTTCAGCTCTATGAAGGCAAAGCAAAGAAGGTCTTTGCCACCGATTCAGAGGATTATGTCATCGTATCCTACAAGGACGACGCAACCGCTTTCAACGGGCTCAAGAAAGGCCAGATCGCAGGAAAGGGCGTTATCAACAACAAGATGTCCAACATGATGATGCAACTTCTTGAAAAGAACGGCGTTCCCACTCACTTCGTTGAAGAACTCAGCGACAGAGAGACCGTTGTCAAAAAGGTTTCCATTGTTCCTCTTGAGGTTATCATCAGAAACATTTCCGCCGGTTCTTTCTCCAAAAAGTACGGCGTTGAGGAGGGCATTGTTTTTGCCGAGCCCACCATCGAGTTTTCCTATAAAAACGACGATCTCGGCGACCCCCTGCTCAATTCTTATCATGCCCTGGCTCTCGGCCTTGCCACCAAGGAAGAAATCGAACTGATCAAATCCATGGCTTTCAAGATCAACGAGGTCATGAAGGAGTATTTCAAGGCTCTCAACATCACACTCGTTGACTTCAAGCTGGAATTCGGAAAGACCAACGACGGCACCATTGTTCTGGCCGATGAGATCTCACCGGATACCTGCCGTTTCTGGGATTCCACCACCAACGAAAAGCTGGACAAGGATCGCTTCAGAAGAGACATGGGCGGCGTTGAGGACGCCTATAATGAAGTCATGCGCAGAATCACCGGCAAATAATTGATCCAGTTTTCGGAGGTAACATTATGGGAGGATTTTTCGGCGCAACATCAAAAAGAGATGTTGTTCTTGATGTTTTTTTCGGTGTTGACTATCATTCACATCTCGGCACACGCCGCGGCGGCATGGCCGCTGTCAACGAGGAAAAGGGTTTTCAGCGTGATATACACAACATCGAAAATTCCCCGTTCAGAACCAAATTCGCCGGCATTGTCGACGAGATGCACGGCAATTCCTGCATCGGCTGCATCAGCGATAATGACCCGCAGCCCATCATCATCAGATCAAACCTCGGCGTCTACGCCATCACCACTGTCGGCCTCATTGCCAACGCTGACGAGCTGATCAGTCAGTTTCTGTCTTTCAGCGGCGGTCATTTCACCGCCATGACCGGCGGCCGCATCAATTCCACGGAGCTGGCCGCAGCCATGATCAACCAGAAGAGCAACTTCACCGAGGGTATCCGCTTCGCACAGGAGAAGATCAAAGGCTCCCTTTCCATTCTCATTCTCAAGCAGGACGGCACCCTCATTGCTGCCAGAGACCGCCTCGGCAGACTGCCGGTTCTCATCGGCAAGGACGAGGACGGACACTGCGTTTCCTTTGAGTCCTTTGCCTATGAAAAGCTCAACTATGAATTCTGTAAGGAGCTCGGCCCCGGTGAAATCGTGGAGATTTATCCGGACAAAGTGGTAACGATATCTGAGCCGCTGAAAAAAATGCGTATCTGCTCGTTCCTCTGGACCTATTACGGCTATCCCAACTCCAGCTACGAGGGTGTGAATGTTGAGGTCATGCGCAACCGAAACGGCGCCGTCATGGCCCGCCATGACAAGTGCTGCGGCAAATGCGAAAACATCGACTATGTCAGCGGCGTCCCCGATTCCGGCACACCTCACGCCATCGGCTATGCCAATGAAAGCGGCATTCCCTTTGCCAGACCTTTCATCAAATATACACCCACCTGGCCCAGGAGCTTCATGCCCACCAGCCAGAGCGAACGCAACAAGGTTGCCAAAATGAAAATGATTCCCGTCCACGACCTGATTCAGGGCAAAAGTCTGCTCTTTGTCGATGACAGCATCGTCAGGGGCACACAGCTTCGTGAGACGGTGGAATTTCTCTACAGCCACGGTGCCAAGGAAGTCCACATGCGCTCCGCCTGCCCGCCGATCATGTTCGGCTGCAAATATCTCAATTTCTCCCGCAACACCTCGGATCTGGATCTCATCGCCAGACGGGTGATCCTCGAGCTTGAGGGCGAGGAGGGCGAAAAACATCTGGACGAATATGCCGACGCCTCCACGGAAAGAGGCAAGGCGATGCTCGACACCATCTGCAAAAAATTCAACTTCTCATCTCTCGGATATCAGAGCCTCAGCGGTCTGATCGAAGCCATCGGTCTGCCAGAGGACTGCCTTTGCACCTACTGATGGAACGGCAAGGAATAAGAATCCGAAACCGCACCAACCGACAACACCACAAAAGCGAAAGGGGTAAAATCAAATGAACAATTCCCAGTCAAAAAGCTACGCTGCTGCCGGCGTTGACATCACAGCCGGCTACAAGGCCGTGGAACTGATGAAACAGCATATCATGAGAACCGTTACCGACGGCGTCTGCTCCGATGTCGGCGGCTTCGGCGGCCTTTTCGAGCTGGATGTCAAGGGCATGGAAAAGCCCGTGCTGGTTTCCGGCACCGACGGCGTCGGCACGAAACTCAAAATCGCCTTTCTGATGGATAAGCATGACACCGTGGGCATCGACTGCGTGGCCATGTGCGTCAATGACATCATCTGCTGCGGCGCCAAACCGCTTTTCTTCTTAGACTACATCGCCTGCGGCAAAAATGTGCCGGAAAAGATCGCTCAGATCGTCTCCGGTGTGGCAGAGGGCTGCGTTCAGTCCGGAGCCGCCCTCATCGGCGGTGAGACTGCCGAAATGCCCGGCTTCTATCCCATTGACGAATATGACCTGGCCGGCTTCAGCGTCGGCGTAGTGGACAAGAAAAATATCCTTGACAATTCCACCATGAAAGCCGGCGATGTGATCATCGCACTGCCCTCCTCGGGCGTTCACTCCAACGGCTTCTCGTTGGTCAGAAAGGTTTTCGATGTGGAAAACTGCGACCTGAAAGCTCCCGTGGAAAAGCTGGGCGGAAAGAGTCTTGGCGAGACACTGCTGACTCCGACCAAAATCTATGTCAAGCCCATGGTTGCTCTCTTTGAGCAGGTCAAGGTCAAGGCCGTTTCCCACATCACCGGCGGCGGCTTCTATGAGAATATTCCCAGAAGTCTCCCCGACGGCTTCGGCGCGAAGATCAAAAGAGAGGATGTCCGCGTACTTCCCATCTTTGAATTGCTGGCCGAAAAGGGCAATATTCCCGAAAGAGATATGTTCAATACCTTTAATATGGGCGTCGGCATGAGTCTCGTGGTCTCAGCCGAGGACGCAGAAAAATCTCTTGCCGTTCTGCGTGAAAACGGTGAAGAGGGCGCCTATATTCTCGGTGAAATCATCGAGAGCGACGAAAAAGTCACAATCATCTGAAAGGAGTGTGGCTCCTTTGGAGAATAAAATCAAGATAGCCGTCCTGGTCTCAGGTGGCGGCACCAATCTTCAGGCTCTCATGGACGCGGAGAAAAGCGGCATCATCACCGACGGCCGTATTTCTCTTGTCATCTCCAATAACGAGGGCGCCTACGCCCTGAAAAGAGCCGCCGACGGCGGCATACCCACTGCCGTTGTGCTGAAAAAAGCCCTCGGTTCCCAGCAGGCCTTTGAAGAAGCTATCATCGAGCTACTGGAAAAAAACGGCATTGAGATCATTGTCCTTGCCGGCTTTATGAGTATTCTCTCGGAAAACTTCACAAAAAAATATGACAAGAGAATCATCAATGTGCATCCGTCGCTGATCCCCTCTTTCTGCGGAAAAGGTTTTTATGGTCTTCATGTTCACGAAGCCGCCCTGTCCTACGGTGTGAAGGTGACGGGAGCAACGGTGCATTTTGTCAACGAGATCCCCGACGGCGGTGAGATCATCATGCAAAAAGCCGTGGAGATTCTCGAGGACGACACCCCCGAAACACTGCAAAGACGGGTTATGGAACAGGCAGAGTGGAAAATTCTCCCCCTGTCGGTACAAAAAGTATGTCACAGTCTAAAGGAGGACAAGAAATGAATATCTATAAAATTCATGACATCGGCGAACTGATCAACGGCAACCCCTATGTGGGCAGAGGCATCGTTGTGGGCAAAACACCCGACGGCAAAAAGGCCGTTTCCGCCTATTTCATCATGGGCAGAAGTGCCAACAGCCGCAACCGCGTTTTCGACCGCCGGGACGGCGCCATCATCACCAGAGCCTATGACGAGAGCAAGGTGGAGGATCCCTCGCTGATCATCTATAATGCCGTCAGAAGCATTGACAACAAGCTGATCGTCACCAACGGCGATCAGACCGACACCATTTATGATTTCATCAAGGCAGGCAAAGGCTTCGCCCATGCGCTCAACACCCGTGAATTTGAGCCCGACGCGCCGAATTTTACACCGAGAATCAGCGCCGTTCTCGCCTTCGGCGACGGCGACTTCACCTATAAGATGAGCATTCTCAAGTCCGCCGATGAAAAAGGCAGCGCCTGCGCAAGATATTATTTCTCCTATCCGGCACTGGCCGGCCTCGGACACTTTATCCACACCTATGTCACCGACGGAAATCCCATCCCCACTTTTCAGGGAGAGCCGGAGAGAGTCGCCACTCTTGACAGCATTGACGACTTCACCGCAAAGCTCTGGAACAATCTCGACCCGAACAACAAGATTTCTCTCTATGTCCGTTATACGGATCTTGCAAGCGGCGAGGCAGAAGAAAGAATGATCAACCTCAACGAAACCGGGGAGGTACAGATATGAACGAGAAAGATAAGTATATTTCTCCTTTTTCCACACGCTATGCCAGCGACGAAATGCAGCATATCTTCTCGGAAAACTTCAAGTTCAGATGCTGGCGCAGGCTCTGGATCGCTCTTGCAAAGGCTGAAAAGGAGCTGGGTCTTGACATTACCGACGAACAGATCGCCGAGCTGGAGGCTCACAAGGACGACATCAACTATGAGGTCGCCCAGGAAAGAGAAAAGGCCTGCCGCCACGATGTCATGAGCCATGTCTATGCCTACGGCAAGCAGTGCCCCAAGGCCGAGAGCATTATCCACCTGGGCGCCACCAGCTGCTATGTGGGCGACAACACCGATGTGATCATCATGGCCGAAGCGTCAAAGCTCGTTATGGAAAAATGCGTGCAGGTCATCAAGAACCTTTCGGTTTTTGCAGAAAAATATAAGGATCTGCCTTGCCTTGCCTATACCCATCTGCAGCCGGCGCAGCTCACCACCGTGGGCAAGAGAGCCACTCTGTGGATGTATGAACTGATTCAGGATATGCATAATCTCCAGTATCAGCTCGACAACCTCAAGCTCTTAGGCTCCAAGGGTACCACCGGCACTCAAGCCTCCTTCGTGGAGCTTTTTGAGGGTGATGAAGAAAAGATTGACAAGCTCGAAGAGCTTATCGCCCGTGAAATGGGCTTTGCGTCCTGTGTCGCCGTCTCCGGTCAGACCTATTCCCGAAAGACCGACGCTTATTTTCTGGCGGCACTTTCCGGCATTGCCCAGAGCGCCTATAAATTTTCCAACGACATGAGACTTCTCCAGTCCTTTGAGGAGTGCGAAGAGCCCTTTGAAAAAAGTCAGATCGGCTCTTCTGCCATGCCCTATAAGCGTAATCCCATGCGCTGTGAGAGAATTTCCTCTCTGGCGCGCTATGTGATCGCCGACTCCGTGAACCCTGCCATGACCGCAGGTACCCAGTGGTTTGAGCGCACCCTCGACGACAGCGCCAATAAGCGCATTTCCGTCTCCGAGGCTTTCCTCGCCGTTGACGCGATACTGAATATCTATATCAACGTCACCTCCAATATCGTTGTCTATGACAAGGTGGTCACCCGCCGAGTGATGGAAAAACTGCCTTTCATGGCCACGGAAAACATCATGATGGAAAGCGTCAAGCGCGGCGGCAACCGTCAGGAGCTCCATGAGATGATCCGCGTCCATTCCCACGCCGCAGCCGCCAAGGTCAAGCTCGAGGGTGGCAGCAACGATCTGATCGACCGCATTGCCCAGGACGAGAGAATTCCCCTGAGCAAAGAGGACATCATCACTCACCTCGACCCGAAAAAATATATCGGCAGAAGCGTCTCTCAGGTGGAGTCTTTCCTCCGAAATGAGGTGGCTCCCATAGTCGAGCGCTACTATAAAGGCGAAATCAAAGCAGAACTCAATGTGTGATAAGGAGACAAAGCAATGAAAGAATTTCAGTTAAAATACGGCTGCAATCCCAACCAGAAGCCATCCAGAATCTATATGCACGACGGCAGTGAACTGCCCATTGAAATCCTCTGCGGCAAACCGGGCTATATCAATTTCCTTGACGCTTTCAATTCCTGGCAGCTTGTCACGGAGATCAAAAAAGCGACAGGCCTTCCTGCCGCAGCCTCCTTCAAGCATGTCAGCCCCACCTCCGCGGCTGTGGGCACCGTTCTTCCCGAAAAGCTCAAAAAGGCCTGCTTCGTGGACGATGTCCCCGGCCTTGACGAGTCCCCTCTCGCCTGCGCCTATGCAAGAGCCAGAGGCACCGACAGAATGTGCTCTTTCGGCGACTGGGTTGCCCTTTCCGACGAGTGCGATGAGACCACAGCCCGCCTGATCAAGCGCGAAATTTCCGACGGCGTCATCGCCCCGGGCTACACGGAAAAGGCCCTGGAGCTTCTCAAGCAAAAGCGCGGCGGCAACTACAATATCGTCAAGATTGACAAGGACTTCGTTCCCGACGAGATCGAGCGCAAGCAGGTTTTCGGCATCACCTTTGAGCAGGGAAGAAACAACTTCAAAATCGACAACGAGCTTCTTGAAAACATCGTGACAAAGAATAAGGATCTGCCCGAAAGCGCAAAAAGAGATCTCATTATTGCACTCATCACCCTGAAATATACCCAGTCAAACTCCGTCTGCTATGCTTATGACGGTCAGGCCATCGGCGTCGGTGCCGGACAGCAGTCCAGAATCCACTGCACCA
>JAQXMV010000007.1 GCA_029013165.1 Oscillospiraceae bacterium
GCACTCTGTCCAGTGCCTTGACATGACCTAAGGCAAGATCGACCACATGAATGTAGTCTCTGACACCGGTGCCGTCGTGGGTGTCATAATCATTGCCGAAAACGCTCAGACAGGGCAGCTTGCCGATGGCAACCTGTGAAATATAGGGCATGAGATTATTGGGGATTCCGTTGGGATCCTCGCCGATTCTGCCGCTTTTATGGGCGCCGATGGGATTGAAATAGCGCAGCAGGCTGACGGACCACTCGTTGTCGGACTTGAAAAGATCGGAGAGAATAATCTCGATCATAAACTTGGTGGTGCCGTAAGGATTGGTGGTGCCGCCTGTGGGCATGGTCTCTTTCAGCGGAGAAACATTGTTCATGCCGTAAACCGTTGCCGAGGAGCTGAAAACGATCTTTTTGCAGCCGTTGGCGCGCATGACATCGCAGAGAGTCAGGGTGCCGCCGATGTTGTTGTCATAATATTCCAGCGGCTTGCGGCAGGATTCACCCACGGCCTTGAGGCCGGCGAAATGAATGACAGCGTCTATTTTTTCCTGCTTGAAAACACGGTCAAGACCATTTTTGTCACGGATATCACATTCATAAAAAGCGAAGGTCTTTCCGCTGAGCTCAGCAATTCTGTTCAGAGCCTCTCTTTTGCTGTTGTAAAAATTATCAACAACGACAATATCATAACCGGCGTTCATCAGCTCAATGCAGGTATGAGAACCGATATAGCCGGCGCCGCCTGTTACAAGAATTGACATATTCAATCACCTCGTTTATAATGTTAGGGTAATTATACATCATCTCCCCTGACTTATCAAGTCATGGGGCAAGAATTCATTGATTTTTTATTTTCGGAGACATCAACACATGGAAAACTTATCGGATATTTCTGTCATCAGGCGTGTGCTGGAACGCCACGGCTTCAGCTTTTCCAAGTCCCTCGGACAGAATTTCATCATCAATCCCGGCATCTGCCCGAAAATGGCGCAGTCCTGCGGAGCCGACAAAGACACCGGCGTCATCGAAATCGGCGCCGGTATCGGCGTGCTGACGGCGGAGCTGGCCAAAACAGCAAAAAAAGTCGTCTGTGTGGAGCTGGATTCACGGCTGCTTCCCATTCTCGACGAAACCCTCGCAGAGTTTGACAACATCGAGATCGTCAATGCCGACATCATGAAAACCGATCTTCACCGCCTCATCGCCGAAAAATTTCCCGGCATGGAGGTTGTCATCTGCGCCAATCTGCCCTATTATATCACTTCTCCCGTCATAACCATGCTCTTGGAAAGCAAGCTCCCCGTCAAGGCCATCACGGTCATGGTGCAAAAGGAAGCCGCACAGCGGCTCTGCACACCGGTGGGCTCGCGGGAAAGCGGCGCCATCACCGTTTGCACGAATTACTATGCCGAAGCTAAACAGCTCTTCGGCGTTTCCCGAGGCTCCTTCATGCCGGCCCCAAATGTGGACAGCGCGGTGATCCGTCTGGATATCCGGCAGGAACCGCCGGTCAGGGTCAGCGACGAAAGCCGGTTTTTCCGCATGGTCAAGGCCGCCTTTTCCCAGCGCAGGAAAACCGCCGTTAATTCCATCAGCTCCGGCATGGGGCTGGCAAAGACACAGGTAGCCGACGCCCTGAAAAAATGCGGTCTTTCTCCGTCCGTGCGCGCAGAGAGCCTTTCCATGGAGGAGCTTGCCATGCTGTGCGAAAATCTGGAAGGATGATGACAGCCATGAAAAGATTTTTCAATTATTTCTATACCACTCTTTCCAAAACCATAACGGTGATCCTGATCATGATTTTTGTCTGGCTCAGCAGCAGCAATATCCTCAACAGTACCGTATTTTATAACGACGATGCCGTGGCTGTAATCAATGTTTTCAGGCAGTGGAGTCACTACGACTACAGCACATCGGAATTTCTGGACAACGAGATCAAGAGCGCCATTTCGGATGTGCTGGTTTATTCCCTGCACTTCGCGCCCACGGGAAATCAGGAGGAGGATCTGGCCAAATACTATCAGAACGGTTCCATCGACCAATACCGTCTGGTAAAAGAGCACCTGGATTCCCTGCAGAATTTTCGCTTCGCCGTGGTCAATCACGACACAGATACCGTCATTTCCAATATCGAGGATCTCAACGGAAAAACGCCCGACACCGCTGTCAGAGGCTATTTCGGCGGGAACGAAAAAAGCCTGCTGATCGTCCATAACGCCCGCAATCCTTATTATGAAAGCGGAACCATGGTCGATTATGTGGACTATGTCCGCGAGCTTTCCGTGAACTATGCCGATGACTTCGATCTCTATGTCAGCTTCGGTGAAAATCTCTCCTTCGCCGGCGACGGAGAGAACTTCCGCCAGCGCCATGAAACCGCCTTAGAAATCGTCAAAGCATCCCTTTTCCGTGCCGCGGTCTATGCGCTGATTTCCCTTGTGCTGATTGCCCTGCTGGTCATTACTTCCGGCAAACGAGAGATGGGCGGCAAAACCTATCTCGCCATTAGCGATAAAATTCCCAACGACATGATGTTTGTGTTTTTCCTGATCATTTTCATTTCCATGTCGGTTCTCTTTGAAAACTCCGTTTATATGATCGTCCGTGCTTCCAGCTATGACGGCGTCCTGTGGTTCACCTATTCACCGGAATACTATTATATCAGAGCGAATATCAGTCTGCTGATTCTGGTCTTTTCGGTTATCATCTCCGTCTGCGGTCTGAAACGGCAGGCAGAGAATCAGACACTCCTGACCAACACCTATCTTTACAAACGGATTTCCGCTTATAAAAACAGAGATATTCAGCAGTAATTTCCCCTTTCCTGCTGTAAAGCAAATAGACTTTTTTGTCAACAAAAAAACTTTACAGCGTTTTCCGCGCTGTAAAGTTTTTTTCTTCCCTATGTTCAAAAGTGGGTTGAAAAAGTGAAAAACTCCGACTTTTCCACACTTTCATTCTTTTTGGTTTATATAAAAGTAAAGTTTTGAACTTTACCAACAGAGTTTTCAACATTTTGTGTGTAGAATTTCTGAGGATTATTCATTATACATTTTTTATTCAGCCTCATCATCTGCACTCAGTTGACCCGAATCGCACTTTTGGGATCCACTGTGACACCGGAAACCGTCACGCTACCCGATGTGTAATTAACATAGATTTTCGTGCTGTTGGAATAGACCGTGAGATAGACGCCCTCACGGATTTTTTCATGGCCGGTGATTTTTGCCGCCGTCAGATCTGCAAACATCGCTCTCATTTTGCCGTAAAAAGCCTGGGCTTCACTGACAGAATTCATATAGTAATTCACGCCCTCACCGGTGTCGGCGCACTGCCAGCGATAATAGGGCACAGCGCCGTACTCGATGGCTTTCAGCATCGCGTCCACGGAGCTGTCGCTCTCATTGGCCGGTGAGAGGGAATACTGCACCGTTCCGTGAAGCACCGCCTGAAGAAAGGGCACGGCGGTATAATAATCATCCTCGCCGCTGCAGCCGTCGGGCAGATCCAGCAGCATATCGGCATATTTCACGCTGTAGATATTCGCGCCGCCTATAGCTGTCTTTTTCAGGGCAGAAGCCGCGGAACACTGTCGGGATATTTTTTCTGCTGTCTCAGCAGCCGACATTCCCGAGGCGGAAAAATCCGAATACAGCACTTTCCCCTCATTGACGAAAAACAGTCCATCAATCGCCTGATCGGCACAGACGGAAAGCAGTTTTTTCATGTTCTTTTCCGGATTGCTTCCTGCAGTCAGATAACCCTCTGCAAAAGCAATAGGCTTCCCGTCTATGGCTTTGGCCGCTGAGATTTTGCTCTCGGTGAGAAGAAAACTGCTTTGGGCAAAAATACGGCAGCCGCTTTGCGCCGCATAGTCGGCAAGGCTCTCAAATTCACGCTTTTTACCCGGAAGAGTGGACAGACCCATGGACTCGTTTTCCAGCAGTCCTTCCATGATCAGGTTGATTTCGGAGAAATCCTTGGCTCTGAGATATTTCAGCAGTTCCAGGCTCTGTGAATAGGAAGAGACCGTACGGCGGCGAAGCCTTCCCTTTTCGTCCGGCAAAATCGCCGAAGTCACGAGGCGGATATTAAAGGGATACGCTTTCTCGGATTCCACGGTATTTTCCGCGCCAAGGACGCCCTTTCCGATGAGCATTTCACGGCAGGCAGAGGCCATGCCGATATATCCGGCGCTCTCGCCGCCGAGAAAACGGTAGGATAGGCGGATCTTTCCCGTATATGGGTTTTTCCCGGCAAAAACGGCTCCGCTGCCATCCTCATAGGTAGGCGTCAACGAAAAGCTCGGCCAGACGCGATGATAGTCACCGGGGCTTTCCGCCTTGTGTGCCGTCAGGGTCATTATTTCCTCGCCCTCATCGGCCAGCGCCAGAAAAGCGGCCTTGCCGCGCATAACGCCGAAAGCGGCAAGGGCGCCGGTGGCTGTCTCCTCGCCGTAACAGGCCAAGTCGCGGCCGTAGATTCTGACAGATTTGTCGCCGTAATCCCGGGCAGTCTCCCCGAAGCTCAGCAGAGCGCCGCTACCGTCGGGAAGCAGGGCATAGGCCCCCTCTTCACTTTTGCAGGCGCCGAAAAAGGGCAAAAGACTGAGACTTTTGATCACGGTATCCTTGCCGCAGATGATATTTTCACAGTCGATTTCTACGGTAAAGAGGCTGTCACCAAGAGTATAGACAAGGGGCAGGACAATCCCAGCCCCGGGAAAGCTATAGGTCACAGTCAGCGTGTTTTCTCCTGTTTCCGCCCGTACGGCTCCCAGGGCAACGCTGTCGCGCTGAGAATTGAGGATATATTCCCGGCCGTCGATGAGAACGGTCAGTTCTGCCGCCGCGGCACCGCTGACGGCGCTTTCCGGCAGAGAACGCCATGTGGCCGCCGTAATCCTATCCTGAAGCGCCAGACCGAAGGTATTACGGTCAAGATAAAGGCGCATCATTCCACAGGAGGCAATCAGCTCCATTTCACTGAGCTTTTTCCCGCAGAAATAAACCTCCTTGTCCACGGTTGCTTGAATTATCCCGGTTTTCTCCCTGCCCTCCCGGATGTGGCGGCTGGCGCCGAAAGGCGGCATGCAGGCACAAAGGCTGACACAGAGCATGACCGAAAGAGCAAGCAGGAAAAAGGATCTTCTTTTTAACATACATCATACCTCGCCGATTTTTCTTTTCGGCTTTCATTATAACATAGGCGGCCAACTTTTTCCACCGGCAATGTCCGTCTCTTTCACGGACAGGTCATAGACTCATGGATTTGCGCATATAGATGAGTATAGCTTTTTCCCGGCGAGAAACCTGAACCTGAGACATGCCCAACTCCTCAGCGGTTTTCATCTGGGTCAGACCCTTGAAATATCTCAGTTCAATCAACCGTCTGTCTCTTTCCTCCAGAGAGCTGACAATGCTCCTCAGGGCAAGGCGTTCCGAAATAGCCTCCTCGGGAGCCTCCGTGGGCACATCAATCTGCACCGTACCCTTTTCGTCTTCGGCTGTCAGGGAGATGATGGGCATGGAAACCGTCACCAGCTCGGCGGCGGCGCTGACCTCGATTCCCAGCTTTTCGGCCAGCTCGCTGATGGTCGGCTCCCGGCCAAGCTCCATGGCCAGCTCATCTTTCACCTTCATGGCGTGTCGGGATTTTTCTTTCAGGCTTCTGCCGATCTTCAGCGTTCCGCCATCACGGAAAATACGCTTGATTTCACCGAGAATGACCGGCACGGCATAAGTGGAAAAGGCGAAGCCCCGACTCTCGTCGAAGTGATCCGCCGCCTTGATCAAACCCACACAGCCCGCCTGAAAAAGATCGTCATATTCCACTCCCCTGCCTCGAAACTTATTGGCGCAGGAATGAACCAGACCGTAATTGCTGTCGATATACTCGTCGCGTTTTTTGTTGCTGTCTTTCATGGCTTACCCTCCGGGGCGCCGAAGCGCCGCGGAAAATCGGCGTTTCAGCGTCAAATATTTTTACCCCATATCTTCTTTTCAAGGGTCACCGTGGTACCGGCTCCGGGCTTGGAAAGCACCCGCACTCTGTCCATAAAGGACTCCATGACGGCAAAGCCGAGACCGGCTCTTTCCGAGCCGGCGGTGGTGAAAAGGGGCTGCATGGCCTTTTCGATGTCGGCAATACCCACGCCCTTATCACGAACCTTGATTCTGACTATATTATTCTCCAGTAAAGATACGGTTATGTAAATTTTTCCCTGATAATCCCGATACCCGTGGACGATGGCATTGGTTACGGCCTCGCTGACGGCCGTCTTGATGTCCGTCAGCTCCTCCACATTGGGGTCAAGGCAGGCAATAAAAGCGGCAACCGCCACCCTCGAAAAGCCCTCGTTGATGCTTCGGGAATCCACCGACAGCCTCATTTCATTGATCGTTTTCATTTTATATAACCTCCTTTTGTTTGATTTCACCCAGACGCTCCAGTCCTGCCAGAACCATGACCCGATAAGCGCTGGCAGAAAGATTTTCCACCCGAATTCTACCGCCGACGGTTTTCATCAGCTTATACCGTCCCATCACCAGACCGATTCCCGAGCTGTCCATGAAGCTGACATCGGAAAAGTCCAGCGTGAGCATGCTCGGCTTTTTCTGTATGATAGCCTCGTCAATACTCGCCCTCAGCAGTGAGGCGCTGTGATGATCGATCTCTCCGTCGAGATAGACTTTTATTTCTTTCGGTTTGTATTCAATCTTAGCAGACATGACGCTCCTCCCCAAAAATAAATTCCCTTATGATAGCATGATCTATCATAAGGGAAAAGCAATGCATATTTTGCCGAAGCCTGTCAGCCCCGGGCTTTTTCTTTTTTTATGATACTGCGAACTTCAGCGGCCAGATAAAAAGAGCCCGCAACCAGGAGAACACCGTCTGCCCGGGTGGCAGAGATCGCCTCGGAAAAGGCACGCTCCACGGTGCCGAAACAGGCAGTACGGCCGCAAAAGGCCGAAGCAAAGCGGCAGAGATTTTCCGCCGGCTCCGAGCGCAGAGGATCCGTGGCCGTAAAAATCATGGTTTCACAAACCGGAGCCAAAACCTCAATAGCGGTTTTCCAGTCCTTATCTCTCATAAACGCCATCAGCGCCGTGATCTTTTTCCCGGGGAGGTACTCCCGCACGGCTGCCAGAAGCGCCCGGATACAGCCCTCGTTATGACCGCCGTCCAGGATAATCATAGGTGACTGTGAAACCTTTTCCATACGGCAGGGCATGGTAAAGCGGCTGAGACCTGCCCTGATGTCTTTTTCACCGATGGCAAAGCCGCGCTCTTGCAGGCACTTTGCCGCCTCGATGACAGCCAGCATATTGCCGATCTGGTGCCTGCCGCAGACAGCCAGTTCGATTTCCATACCGTCATAGAGGAAACGGCTGCCGTCCATATCGCTGCTGATAAAAGTAAAGCGCTCCTCTCGAGGCAGACGAAAAGGCACCTGTTTGTCACGGCAGACAGTTTTGATAATTTCCACGGCCTGCTGCGGCTGTGGGGCGAAGCCCTTATCCGCTCCGAAATCCGGATAGGACACCACCATGGTGTTTTCCTTGATAATACCGCTTTTTTCACGGGCGATTTCCTCCACGGAGTGACCGAGTATTTCCGTGTGATCCAGGGATATGCTCATAAAAAGACAGCACAGCGGCGCAGGGATCACATTGGTGCTGTCATGCTCTCCGCCGATGCCGGCCTCCAGAAAGACGATATCACATTTTTTACGCTCAAAATAGACCATGGCAAGAGCCGTTGTAATCTCAAACACGGTGGGGTGCAGTCCCTCAAGGGCCATCAGGTCGATCTTTTCTTTGATTATCTCACAGATCTCGGCGATCTCACCGTGAGAAATATATTCGTGGTTGACTTGGATTCTTTCACCGAATTCCACCACAAAGGGCGAAGTGAAAAGCCCTGCGGTGTAGCCTGCACTTTCTGCGATATAAGCCAGCGCCGATGAAGCCGAGCCTTTTCCGTTGGTGCCGACAATGTGGACAAAAGAAAGCCTTTTGTGGGGATTTCCCATCAGTTCCAGCAGACGCTCCATTCTTTCAAGGCCGCCGCTTTTCTGAAATTTTCTGGCGGAATAGATATACGCTAGTGCCTGTTCATAGTCCATGTTCTTCGTCCTCTCACAAAATCTATATGGAAGTATAACCTTTCTGACTCTTATTGTCAACCGAAGCTGTCATATCCCAGTTCCGCGAGGGCCTCAACACCGCATTTTTCATAAAGTGCGGCGGCGAAATCCACCTTGTCAATGCCCTGCGGGCAGAGACTATCATACTCCTGCGGCAAAGTGATCCCTCCGCCCCGAAGCACTCGTCCGCTGAGAAGTTCCGTCTGACTGTCCGTATATAAAGTGCCGCTGAAAGTGACGGGAACCCTCTGAGAGGATATCACCACACTGCCGCCGGGAAACTCACCCGTGGTATCGGTGACAATCAGTGAAGCACCGTATCTCTCCATGATCTTCTCTGCCGCTTTCTCATATATCTCCTGACAGCCGGTGACAACCCTGACGCAGGAAAAAAGCCTGACCAAAGAATCCACCCGACGGACGAAAATTCCCCTGCTGTCAAAAAGTGTGACCGTCTGTCCGACGGGATCGAACCCAAGGGAAGTCAGGTGCCGCACCGCGCCGTTAAAAAGCAAAAGCTCAGGAAAAACCTCGGCGGAAAAAGCTTTCATTCCTCCGCCTGCCACAACACCCTGGGGCAGGAGCAGTGCCTTTCCCAAAGGTCCTGCCGCCTTAGCTGCCGCTTTCCACGGCAGTTTTCCGCGGTACTGAGTCAGCGTCATGATAAAAAAAGGTTTTCCCCGGGGCACCTCCACTCTGCGCCAACGGATTTTTTTCGGAAAGAACCGCCTGCGCCAGCCGACTGTTTCGTTGGCGGCGATTTCTATACAGATAAACACGATATCACCTCATTCCGGAATCTCCGAATCCATCACAGCATACCCTTTGATGCCATGCTTCTTTCAATTCTATGCAAAATATACCTTGATTCTGATCAAATATTTTTTTGATAAAGCTATTGACAACCGACAAACGGGGTGATATAATTCATTTAACATTTAGTTTAAATGTTAAATGTCAGATGAAGGAGTGAGACCTATGGGCATACAAAACACCCTGAAAGCCCTTGCAGACCCCACGCGACGAGATATCCTCAACCTGCTCAAAAAAGGGCGTCTGTCCGCAGGCGAGATTTCCGACGCCTTTCCCATTTCCGGTGCGGCAATCTCCAGGCACCTGTCGGTACTGAAAGAAGCTGACCTGATACGGGACGAAAGAGACGGAAAATTCATCTATTATGAGCTGAACGCCTCTGTCCTCGAAGAAATCATGCTGTGGATCAAGGATCTGAGCCGCAACGAAACCAACCATGCAAAGGAGTAAATCACTATGATCAGAAAGAATCTGAAAACTCTCATCATTACCTCTGTTGTCACGCTTTTGCCGATTCTCATCGGCGTCATACTCTGGAACAAACTGCCCGATACCATCGCCACACACTTTGACCTGAACAATCAGCCCAACGGTTTCACGGGAAAAACCTTTGCCGTTTTCGGTATCCCCGCCGTTCTGCTGGCTTTTCAGTGGATCTTGGCCATCGGAACCGGCGCAGACCCCAAACACAAGAATATCGCTCAGGTTTCCCTGAAAACGGTTTTCTGGATTATCCCCTGTCTTTCCCTGATTCTCAGCGCTATCATATATACCTTTGCCCTGGGCTATAAGGTGAAAGTCGGCATGATCGCCATGCTGATCCTCGGTGTGATATTCGTCCTTCTCGGCAATTATATGCCGAAATCCAAGCAGAATTACACCTTTGGCATCAAGATCCCCTGGACACTCCACAGCGAGGAAAACTGGAACAAAACCCACCGCCTTGCCGGCAAAATATGGGTTGTCGGCGGAATCGTTATTCTGCTCACTGCCATGCTCGAAAGCCCTTATATCATTTTCCCTGTGGTAATTGTTTTGATCGCTGTGCCGACCATATACTCCTACTGTCTCTACCGAAAAGAGAAAGAGCAATAAAGAGAATGCTTAACCTGCCGTGCCGTCCGGAATCGGATAGAACCGATTCCGGACGGCATACCTTTTATCGTCAGGCAGTGCCTGCTTCCTCGAGGAAAAGTCGAAAACAAACGGGGAAGCAGAGCCTACGGTCAGGCGCCGACCCCGCCGCTGTGACTTCGTCACAGCGAGCAGGCTGCCTTAAGGCAGTCTGCCGCCGCCCGCCCTGCAGGGCGGGCGGCGCGGGGTCGGCGGCGTCCTGTCACCTCCCCGTCAATTTTCAGGCAGCGACCTATCCTCCACGAAGTTTCCTCCTGCCTCCCGGAAAAATCAACAGATTTCCCGGCAGAGAAAAGCACCAACGGTAAAATAAAAAATATCTGTAAAGCTATTGACATTTACACTTCTCTTTAGTATAATAGTCAAGCTGTAAAGTTACGGATCTTTACACAGGAGGGGAGGAAACAGTAAGATGGCGAAAAATCTGGATGTCATTATTCTTTTTGATATTTACGGCGAAATGCTTACCAAAAAGCAGCAGGATTTTATCAGCTATTATTACAACGATGATCTCTCCCTTGCGGAAATTGCCGAAAACGAGGGCATCACACGGCAAGGCGTCCGCGACGTCATCAAGCGTGCCGAGGCACAGCTTTTTGCCTTTGAGGAGCATCTCGGACTGCGTCACCGCCTGGAA
>JAQXMV010000008.1 GCA_029013165.1 Oscillospiraceae bacterium
ATCCTGCGCAGCTTAAAATTACAACCGTCTGCCGGGTAATTATATTGTTTTCTGTTTAAACGCACTTAAATATTGGATCTTTTAGAGATTTTTTACTGCCGCAAATTAAAACAATCAAATAATTGTAATATTCAGTTTGCATTTTCACGAGTGTTGAGAGTAATTGAAAATGATTAATACTTGTTAAATGAAAAGGAATGTGCTATAATGTGTTAAATTATGGAAGGAGGAGAAAAGCCATGGAGCCGACAAAGGAACAGCTTGAAAGGTTAAAGATCTGCGAACGGGATATGCTGGCGTGTTTTGTGAACATTTGTGAGAAAATCGGTGTAAAGTATTTCGTTCTCGGCGGCACCTTGCTCGGCGCGGTACGACACAGCGGCTTTATTCCCTGGGATGACGATGTGGATGTCTGTATGCTCCGAGAAGATTATGAGCAGTTCATCGCTCAGGCCGCGGCTTATCTTCCCGATTATTATTTTTTGCAGACCCATCAGACCGATCCGCAATATCCGAATAATTTTGCCAAGCTGCGGGACAGCCGAACGACCTATATTGAAACCAGCGCGAAAAATCTCCGGATCAATCACGGCGTCTATATTGATATTTTCCCCATGGATTATTATCCCGAGGGCTTTGCCGCCAAGGTTTATGAGATCAAAAAGCGCCTGCTTTCACGCAGAATCAATTCTGTGTATTATTTGCCGGATATGGGGTTCAAGGCGAAGCTTTCCGGCATAGTGGCGCGGATTCTTTATCCCGATCTTGAAAAGGCCATTGCGAAGCGGGAAAAACTGTTTTCGTCATATAGGAATGCTTCAAGACTTGTGAATAATTCGGGCGCATGGTCTGAGAAAGAAATTATTCCCGTTCAGTGGTTTGAGGGAGAAACGGAGCTTATCTTTGAGGGAATAAAAGTGAAAGCTCCTGCCAAATATGACCAATGGCTGTCCTTTGTTTACGGCGACTATATGTCACTGCCTCCGGAAGCGGAGCGGACGGGCCATCATTATGCCGATATCATTGATCTCGACAGACCTTACAGCGAATATATTTAAAGAGGTGCTGATATGGATTTATTTAAGAATAAAACACTGCTCATCACAGGCGGTACCGGCTCTTTCGGCAACGCCGTTTTAAACAGATTCATTGACAGTGATCTGTCGGAAATCCGTATTTTCTCGCGCGACGAGAAAAAACAGGACGATATGCGCCATGAATTTCAGGCGAAATATCCCGACTCCTTTGAGAAACTGAAGTTTTACATCGGCGATGTCAGAGATATCAATTCCGTGCGCAATGCCATGCACGGCGTCAACTATATTTTTCACGCCGCCGCTCTCAAGCAGGTGCCCTCATGTGAGTTTTTTCCCATTGAGGCTGTGAAAACCAATGTGATCGGTACGGACAATGTTTTGTGTGCCGCCATAGACGAGGGCGTCGAGTCCATCATTTGCCTTTCCACCGACAAGGCCGCCTATCCCGTCAATGCTATGGGAACTTCAAAGGCCATGATGGAAAGAGTGGTCGTTGCCAAGTCCCGTACCGTGTCTCCGGACAGAACAAAGATTTGCTGTACCCGTTACGGCAATGTTATGTGTTCCAGAGGCTCGGTCATTCCTCTCTGGATTGAACAGATCAAAAAAGGAGAGCCGATCACCGTCACGGAGCCGAAAATGACCCGCTTTATTATGGCCCTTGACGAGGCCGTCGACCTTGTACTTTTTGCCTTTGAAAAAGGCGAAAGCGGCGATATTTTGGTTCAAAAAGCACCTGCCTGCACCATTGAAACCCTCGCTACTGCCGTCAAAGAGCTTTTCGGCAGTGAAGAGGATATCCGAATCATCGGTATCCGTCACGGCGAAAAGATGTATGAAACCCTCTTGACCAATGAGGAGTGCGCCAAGGCCGTGGATCTCGGCAATTTCTATCGTGTACCCTGCGATAAGCGCGATCTGAACTATGATAAATATGTAACCAAAGGGGACACCGAGCGCAGTGTCCTGACGGAGTTTAATTCCAATAACACGCAGATCCTTGATGTTTCACAGGTGAAAGAAAGACTGCTTTCCCTTGATTATATCCGCAGTGAATTAGCCGCATGGGAAAGCCGATAAGTGAAATGATGTGAAAGACAGCGGTACGGATTTTTTGGGGAAATTCCCATGCACAGGGGGATAAAAATGAGAATTCTTGTAACAGGCGCTTCGGGCTTCATCGGCAAAAACCTGGTGGCGCAGTTGAAAAATATTGCCCAAGGTAAGGATAGGACTCACGGGGAACTTTTCATTGATGAGATCATGGAATATGACTCGCAAAGCAGTGAGAGCGAGCTTGAAAACTATCTGTCTCAGGCAGATTTTGTCTTACATCTGGCCGGCGTCAACCGTCCGAAAGAGGAAAAGGAGTTTGCCACAGGCAACTGCGAC
>JAQXMV010000009.1 GCA_029013165.1 Oscillospiraceae bacterium
AAATAATATGACCCGTTATTTACCAGCAAAATTAGTAGCATTCTTAATGTCACTGTATGTCTTTTTGGCCGGCATACCCTATGGTGATGAGCCGGTGACAGTGGATTTTACAGCCACAACGGATAAATATGAATATCAGCTCGGTGAAAAGATTATTGTTGATATCGAGGGAGAAAATGTTGGCAGACCTTTTATTGGAGAAAAAAGAGGCTACAATCCGAATGTCAGTTTCTCTAAAGAAACGGACGGAAAAAAAGTTGTCCTGAAAACCAGCGGAGAATATTGCCCGGCAGAATCGGTTTTTGGTATTATAAAGCATGGCGAGAAATTCCATTATTATGGCAGCGATGAATGGATTGCTTTCGAATCAGAAACAGGTGTATATAATATGAAAGTTACTGTGTATGGTTGCACCAAGGTTTATGAAAATGCGATTGTCGTCAAATAGTTTGTTTATGAAAGGTCGGTTGCAGTGGTATATATTATTGTATAGTAAGCCGTCCGGTGTACGCCGGGCGGCTTGATTCTTGTGGTCGTCGTGAAATTATAAAATGCCCTGCCGGGTGTTCGCACGATATTTTGTGTCCGCAGAGCCCGGAAACCACCACATTTTGCTCCCGAAAAGGCCCTGAAAAATTTCGTCATTTTAACAGAATTTTTTTGCTCAAAATCGTTGACATTTACTAAACGGCGGTGTATAATAGCGGAGTATGTTAAGAGTAGATAGGGTATAACTATGTCTTGACAGACCACAATGATATGCGATGACGCGGGAGGTGGCTGCCCTTTTGAGGCAGGGAATTTCCGCCGAGTATGTCCGATTTAAAACCGGGCGGTCTATATTCACTTGATTGGCGCTGTTCTTGCGTTAAGGTCGGGGTGCTCTGTGCACTTTCGGACTTAAACGGCGCTTGGGGTGAAATGTGCTTTTTTGCAGCTTTAACCGGAAATAACAAATTTCCGGTTTTTCTTTGGAGGGTGTGCAAACACCCGGAGGAGCGTTCAAAAAAGCACCGCCGCTAATTCTCAATTAGGAGGCAAACAAAATGGCAGTTAAGGAAAAGATGCGTATCAGACTCAAGGGTTATGATCACAACCTTGTTGACAAGGCAGCGGAGATGATCGTTGAAACCGCAAAGCGCACAAACGCTACAGTTTCAGGTCCCATCCCTCTCCCCACCGAGAAGGAAGTTGTCACAATCCTTCGCGCTGTTCACAAGTATAAGGACAGCCGCGAGCAGTTTGAGCAGAGAACTCACAAGAGACTCATCGACATCATCAGACCGACACCCAAAACGGTTGAGGCACTGACAAGTCTTGAGATTCCTGCAAGTGTTGAGATCGAAATCAAGCTTTGATTTCTATACCCGATCAGCTACACACAGGAAAGTAAGGTCATGTTGCCCGCGGGGCAACCAATAACCAAAGGAGGATTTTTATCATGAAAAAAGGTCTTATCGGAAGAAAGATCGGCATGACTCAGGTTTTCGACGAGAAGGGCAATGTTATCCCCGTAACCGTCGTTGAGCTTGGACCGTGCGCAGTTGTCCAGAAAAAGACAGTGGAAAATGACGGTTACAACGCCGTTCAGCTCGGCTTCGAGGACAAGAAAGTAACCAAGACAAACAAGCCTATGGCAGGTCACTTCAAGAAGGCTGATGTAGCCCCCAAGAAGTTCCTCAGAGAGTTCAGACTTGAGGATGACAGCGCCCTCAATGTCGGCGACATCATCAAGGCAGACATCTTCGCTCCCGGCGAAAAGGTCGATGTTGTAGGCACAAGCAAGGGTAAGGGCACAGCAGGCGCCATCAAGAGATGGAACTTCTCAAGACTTAAGGAGTCCCACGGTACAGGTCCTGTTGCCAGACATGCCGGTTCCCTCGGCGCTTGCTCAGATCCCTCAAGAGTTTATAAGGGAAAGAAGCTCGCCGGTCATCTCGGTGCCGAAAGAGTAACGATCCAGAACCTCGATGTTGTTAAGGTTGACGCAGAAAACAATCTCATCGCGATCAAGGGTGCTATCCCCGGTCCGAAAAAGGGCATTGTCACTGTAGTTAACAGCGTCAAAAAAGCATAAGAAAGGAGCCCTCTAAATGCCTAGCGTATCAGTATTCGACGTAAACGGAAAGAAAGTTTCAGATATTGACCTTGCTGACGGTATCTTCGGCATCGAGCCGAACACTTCAGCCATGCATCTTGTGGTTGTCAACTATCTGGCAAATCAGCGTCAGGGCACACAGTCTGCACTGACAAGAGCCGAGGTTTCAGGCGGCGGCAGAAAGCCTTGGAGACAAAAGGGCACAGGCCGTGCAAGACAGGGTAGCACGCGTGCCGCACAGTGGATTAAAGGCGGTATCATTTTTGCGCCGAAGCCCAGAGATTATGGTTTCTCTGTAAACAAAAAGGTTAAAGCAGTTGCCATGCGTTCTGCGCTCAGTGCAAAAGTGCTTGACAACGAAATTGTCGTGATAGACAAGCTGGAGCTTGCGGATGTTAAGACAAAGAGTGTCGTAAACATGCTGAAAGATCTTGGTGTGGAGGGAAGAGCTCTCATCGTTACTTGTGATAAGAACGACAACCTCTATTTGTCCGCAAGAAACATATATGGTGTTGAGATTTCCTATGTGGGAATGTTAAACGTATATGAAATCATGAAGGCCGGCAAGTTGATTATTGCGCAAAACGCCGTCGAAAAATTGGAGGAGGTTTACGCATAGTTATGAAAAACATACATGATATTATCATTCGTCCGATCATTACGGAAAACAGTATGGATCAGCTTGCAGACAGAAAGTACACCTTTGAGGTTGCACGCAACGTAAACAAAATTGAAATCAAAAAAGCAGTTGAGGAAATTTTTCCGGGTGTGAAGGTTGAAAAGGTTTCCACCATGAATATGCTTGGTAAGGTAAAGCGTATGGGCGCAAACGAAGGCAGAAGAGCCAGCTGGAAAAAGGCCGTCGTTAAGCTCGCAGAAGGCAGCAAGACAATTGAGTTCTTTGATGGTCTTGCATAATTAGCTAGGAGGGATTGAATATGGCAGTTAAAAAGTATAAACCAACTTCTCCGGCGCGTAGATTCATGACGGTATCTGCCTTTGATGAAGTAACAAAGACCACACCGGAGCGTTCACTGCTTGAACCGCAGAAGAAGCATGCCGGCAGAAATTCATACGGCAGAATCACCGTTCGTCATCGCGGCGGCGGAAACAGACAGAAATACAGAATCATTGATTTTAAGCGTAACAAATTTGATATGCCCGCAACAGTCATCGGTATCGAATACGATCCGA
>JAQXMV010000010.1 GCA_029013165.1 Oscillospiraceae bacterium
CCATGGGTGGGTTAGCACACAGATGAATCATTATTAGTAAAGTTGTCGCAGGCGGACACGGCAAGCCGTGTTCCTACCGAGGTGCAAACGGTCGTTTATAGGCAGGCTGATTTTTATAATATATGTTATACGTCTCGTCCACGCACTACCGCTCAAGCCGCGGAGGCTCATACTTTGTCAGGCGTGACAAAGTATGCAAAACACTTCCCAGCGCCTGTCGATCGCTCCGGGGTATTTTCGCCGAATACGATTTGTGGAATAATATTTGTTTGTTTCCTTTAGGTTTGTTGTGCTAATTGTTACGCACACTTTCATCGGCGAAAATACAGTCGCTCTGCGCGGTCTGCCGACAGTCGGGTGTTCTATGTTGTGATATTTTGGCACCTTTGCTTTTCGGTGACGAGGGGGCCCACCGCTTCGCACCCCTCGTCTTGTTGGCGCTTTTTGAGAGGTGGGCGAGGCTAGATATCCGGTTAGTTGGGTTCGCTGTTGCTTTGCTTATTTGCGGCGATAGCGCTTCGGTTCGTTGCGGACAGTCGGGTGTTTTATGTGGTTGCTTTTTTGGCACCTTTGCTTTTCGGGGACGAGGGGGCCCACCGCTTCGCACCCCTCGTCTTGTTGGCTCTTTTTGAGAGGTGAGAGAGGGAAGATATCCGGTTTATTGGGTTCGTTGTTGCTTTATTTATTTGTGGCGGTAGCGTTTAGGTTCATTGCGGACACGGCAAGCCGTGTCCCTACCAAGGTGCCGACAGTCGGGTGTTCTATGTTGTGATATTTTGGCACCTTTGTTCTTTCGGTGACGAGGGGGCCCACCGCTTCGCGCCCCTCGTCTTGTTGGCGTTTTTTTTGAACGGTTGAGAGGGAAGATATCCACATTATAACAGAAAAGAGTGCAACAAACACCAGTCTCGTTATTGTGAGACTGGTGTTTGTTTCTATATACCACTGCACAAGTTGCTCATTTTCCCTCGATCTGCGCGAGCTCCTCCCGGGTCAGCTCCCGACACTCCCCCGGAGCAAGGCTTTCATCAAGAGGTAAATTGCCCATGGCGGTGCGCTTGAGGGCAAGGACTTTGTTGCCCAGGGCGGCAAACATACGCTTGACCTGGTGATATTTGCCCTCACAGATTTTGATTTCCGCCTGCCGGCCGCCGAGAGAGCGCAGCTCGGCCTCGAGACAAAGAGTACCGTCTGATAATTCGACACCATTTCGGAAAGCGGCAATCGTTTCTTCCGTGATCTCCTCAGCCAATTCGGCATGGTAGGTCTTTTGGATATGGTTTTTCGGCGAAAGAATCCGGTGGGCAAAGTCGCCGTCATCGGTGATCAGGACAAAGCCCGTGGTGTCGCCGTCGAGACGGCCGGCCGGGAAAAGACCATTGCGTTGGAGCGCGGCAGGAACAAGATCCACAACGGTGGTTTCTTTTCCGTCCCGTGAGGCGGAAATCACGCCCTTTGGCTTATTGAGCATGATGTATAGGTGCTTTTTGTAGCCCAGGATCTCTCCGTCCACGGTGATGACCTGACTGTCGGCGTCGGCTTTGGTCTCGGGTCGGGTAACCGTTTTGCCGTCGACAGTCACTCTCCCCTCGCGGATGAGCTTTTTCACTTCACTGCGTGTATATTTCCCCTGAGAGGAAATCAGCTTGTCGACTCTTTCCATGATCATTTGATCTGCCGGATCTTATTGCCTTTCACCATGAAAACTCTCTTGGCGTAAGGAAAAAGAAACTTGTCATTCATGGAGTCGGTGTAAAAATCGTCAATGACACCGTCGGGATAGGCTTCGCGGAAAAACTCGATTTTCTTTTCACGGAAACAGCCGCGGCCGAATTTGCCCGTTTCGAGATCTAATTCTGTGGCCAGCAGATGCTTGACGCCGATCCGCTTGCAGATTTCCTGTATCTGAAAATAGGGCGACGCCGTGATGATCAGGTCGTCCTCTTTCTGAAGCTCCCGGTAGAAAGGCTTGATCTTATGCTCGTTTTTGTCCCAGAATTCTTTGACTAAAGCATAGGGGTCGGGCATTTTGGTGCGGACATATTCCTCGAAGATCGGGCCATACTGAGCGATCATGTCGTCAAAACGAATCTTGGTCCGGCGGTAGTCGATCATGATTTTCATCACAGCGGGGACATACTTCAGCAGGGACGGATCTTTCTTGAAATAATTGAGGAAAAAATCCAGGGAACTGTCACCGTCGTAGATCGTGTCATCAAAATCATATACATTCATGGCTTGTTTCCTTTCTCTGTTTGGTCTTGTCCGCCTATACGGCAATAGTATTGATTGTATAATATCAGGTTAAACGGAAGTATAATATAGCTGAAAAGACTGATTTTTTATTCGGGCTGATCCAGCTTGAGATATTCGTCCTTGACAATCTTGAGCTTTTTCAGGAGCAGATGAATCAGCAGAGACAAAATGGCCGGCGCCACAAAGTGCATGAGAATGATCAGCAGCAGTGACTTCACTGCGCCGAAGCTCTCACTCATGGCCGAATAGGCGCCGAACTGACCGACAAGACCGCTGGTACCCATACCGGCGCCGGTGGGGGTGTTGGTCATTTGCAGCAGACAGGTGGATATGGGGCCGAGGATCGCGCCGGCAAGCGTAGGCGCAATGAGAATCTGCGGATGGCGCATGATGTTGCCGAACTGCAGCATACTGGTGCCGAGACCCTGAGAAAGCAGTCCGCCGACACCGTTGGCCTTGAAAGAAGTGACGGCGAAGCCGATCATCTGGGCACAGCATCCCACGGCTGCGGCACCTGCCGCGATACCGTCAAGGCCGAGCATAATGGCAATGGCAGCGGAGCTGATGGGCGCGGTCAGCGCCAGACCCATGAGGACGGAAACGGTGATGCCCATGGGGAAGGGATGAAGCTGTGTAGCCGAATTGATGAGGTTGCCGAAGCCGGTCATAAACTCGGAAAGATAGGGGCCCACAAAGGTGCTGACAAAACCGCCGGTGACGATGCAGACGATGGGGGTGACAACGATGTCAATTTTGGTTTTGCCGGCCACCAGGGAAGCGATTTCATTGGCAACGAGAGCGCTGACATAGGCGCCCACAGGGCCGCCTAACTGATAGCCGAAAGCGCCGACAGCGATACACGAGAAAATCACCAGTGGTTTTGATTTCAGGCCGTAGGCGATGGCGGCGCCGATGGCTCCGCCGACGACGGGCGAGGAGGCGGCGAGCACGCCGGAAAATTCGGCGAGAATGCCGAGATGGGGTATCTTCGCGAACTGACTGATGATCAGTCCGACGATGAGTGATGAGAAAAGACCCAGCGCCATATAGCTCATGGCGTCCACGAAATAGCGTTTGAGATACTTTTTAATCACTTTGATGACTTCCTTTGCTTTGTGATTTTTTGCTATCGGTCAATTTTTACCGATTGTTGCCATTAATTATAATCAAAGCGGAAAGAATAATCAAGAGATTCTTTTCAAATAATTCGGCGCAAAAAGATATATAGATAGAATTGACAATAATCGTATTTAATCTATAATTAAAGTAGTCATTATAACATACAGTTTACCAATTCAGGCAGGTGATTTTTCATGGAAAAGATACGGCAATTCTTATACGGCAGATACGGCAACGACGCGCTGAATACGGCGCTGATTATTCTCGGGTGTGTGGTGACATTTCTGATGTCTGTTTTCCGTGTGCCCTACGGCAGTCTGATCGGTTTGATCCCTTATGCCTTTGCACTGGGTCGGGGAATGTCGCGGAATATTGTGAAACGCAGACGAGAGAATGAAAAATTCGTGGCATTTATCGGGCCATGGCGCAAATATATCGTCAATAAAATCAATCAGATCCGGGATAAGGAGCATAAATATTATCACTGTCCCCGGTGTCATCATGTCTTGCGCGTACCGAAGGGCATGGGCAAAATCAAGATCAGCTGTCCCCACTGTTCCAAGGAATTTGTCAAGAAAACCTAAAAAACGGCCGGAGCCTTTAAGAGGTTCCGGCATTTCTTTTCATTTCATTGTATACTGTCGGCAAATCAGGCACAGTCCGGGCGCACAAGCAGACCGCTTTTCGTCGGGATTTCCCGGCAGTCTTGTGACTTTTAATCGGAGAGCTTACTGAGGAAGGTTTTCAGTCTCTCGGTTTTCGGATTCTCAATCAGCTCCTGGGCCTTGCCCTGCTCGGCAATGACGCCGCCGTCCATGAAAACGATATAGTCCGACACCTCTTTGGCAAAGTTCATCTCATGGGTGACGATGACCATGGTCATTTTCTTTTGCGCCAGCTCTCTGATGACGCGAAGAATCTCTCCCGTCAGCTCGGGATCCAGCGCCGAGGTCGGCTCGTCAAAAAACAGAATCTTCGGTTCCAACGCCATAGCTCTGGCAATAGACACCCTCTGCTGCGGTCCGCCGGAAAGCTGACAGGGATAGCTGTGGATCTTTTCGCTCAGACCCATGTCGTCCAGAATCTTCATGGCCTTGGCGTCGATCTCTTCCAAAATCTGTTTCTTGTTTTTCTTGTAGTCCTCTCTCTTCTTCGCTTTCAGCTTCAGCGCCAGCGTCACATTGCCCAGCACATCATACTGGGGAAAGAGATTGAACTGCTGGAAAACCAGGCCGATTTTCGTCTGATGCTCCCGGATCTGCCGGGATTTCATCTTCTCCGGATTTTCCGCGTCAAAAATCACCTCGCCGTCGACGGTGATTCGGCCGCCGTCGGCGGTCTCCAGAAAGTTGATACAGCGAAGCAGGGTCGTTTTGCCGCTGCCGGAGGAACCGATGACGGAAAGTACCTCGCCCTCATTCAGGCTGAAAGAAACCCCTTTGAGGACTTCTGTCTTTCCGAAGCTCTTGGTTATGTTTTCAACATTTAAGATTTCCACACTGCCGCCTCCTTACGCCTTGAAATAATCCAACTTCTTTTCGATCCTGCCGAAAATCACCGTCAGGACGCCGCAGAAGATCAGATAAAATGCGCCGGTATAAAACAGCGGCCACAGCAGTCCGTCGGAAGCAATAAAGGACTGTCCGTTCCAGATGATCTCATAGACGGATATGGTCCTGGCCAGAGAGGTATCCTTGACGAGGGTGATGATCTCGTTGCTCATGGGCGGTATAATGCGCTTGACCACCTGCAAAAGCACCACCTTGAAAAACACCTGGGACTTGGTCATGCCCAGCACCTGTCCGGCTTCATACTGTCCTTTCGGTATGCTCTCAATGCCTCCGCGGTAAATCTCAGAGAAATAGCAGGAATAATTGATCACAAAAGCAATGATGACGGCATGGAAACGGTCAAAACATTCCCATGTGGCCAGCCACTGCGTCACGGCGCCGCCGGAGGCGGCATGAGCCGAAGCCCATGTTCCGATCAGACCCGGTCCGTAAAAGATGATGACCAGCTGAAGCATAAGGGGCGTTCCTCTGATCACCCAGACAAAGAGCTTCGTCAGCGCCTTGAGGGGTTTGAATTTGCTCATCGAGCCAAATGATATGATCAGACCCAAAGGCAGCGAAAACAGCAGCGTCAGCAGAAAAATCTCAACGGTTTTCCAGAAGCCTTCAAGCAGACTCATTGTTACAGTCCAAAACATATCCCTGCGTTTACGGCGGGCGTCTGTCAGACAGACGGCCTGCCGATCCTTTCTTTTTATCGTTTCATAAGGCAACACAAAGACAGAAGGTGTCCCCCTCTGCCTTTGCGCTTAATTTGCTGTTATCAGTCAACAAGAGTCAGTTCGTATTTATCTGCCAGCTTCTGCAGGGAACCGTCGGCCTTCATCTCAGCCATGATTCTGTTGATCTCGGCTGTGAGATCTGAGCCCTTACGGCAGGAAATGCCGTACTCTTCCTTGTTCAGTTCAACGACATAGCCCAGGTCGGCATAGGAGGTGCCTTCACCTGTCATGCCGTTGGCCATGGTCAGGTCGATGATGCAGGCGTCAACGGCGCCGCTTTCAACCTCGAGAAGCGCATCGCTCTGATATTTCACCACGGTGGTCTTACAGCCTAATTCCTTGGCGGCATCGTGACCTGCCGAGCCGTTCTCAACGGCAAAGGAGAGATCCTTGAGGCTGGCTTCGTCGGGATACTGAGCCAGCTTATCCTTCTTCATGACAACGACCTGTGCGTTAACAACATAAGGATCGGAAACGCTGGAATTGAGCTTGGCCTTTTCGTTGATGGTCATACCGTTCCATACGCAGTCGATATTTTTGGTATCGAGCTCGATGAACTTGTTATCCCAGTCGGCGATCTCAAAAAACTCAATTTCTACGCCCAGCTCCTTGCCCACTGCCAGAGCAAACTCGGTGTCAAAGCCGGTCCATTCGCCGGTTTCCTTGTCCTTGTAGTTCATGGGTTCATAAACCGTCATGCCGACAATGAGCTTGCCCTTATCCTTGATATAAGCAAGATCGGATGTTTCTGCGGTACCGGCTGCTGTGGTATCACCGGCGGCCGTTGTGGTGTCTCCGCCTGTTTTGTCGCCGCAGGCGGCAAAAACAAAGCAAATGGCCAGTGTGAGCACTGCCAGGATTAATGCGATTGATTTCTTTTTCATTTTTTTACTCCCTTTCCGGAATATTTTTCGCGACATTTCTTTTGTCACTTTAGCGTGTTACCATATTAACACATTACAACGCCTATGTCAAGGGATTTATCAAAGATTTTCGCTCTTGGCTTTTCATCGGTGAAGAAGATAAAATTCTCCCAAAGTGTTCCATGTCATTTTATCCACCTCACCGGTCTTTTTCACACCGATCACATCCTGCCATTTCTCCACCTCGACCAGGGTCTCCTCATCAAAAAATGAGTGTGTACCCACCGTAGAGAAATTGGAAAAAGCCGCCGCAACATCGTTCAGCATCAGCTTCAAAACATGGACGAACTCATTTTCCGTCCCCACAGTCAATGGCAGATCTTCATTGGTGATGCGTACCACCTGTATCGGCGCCGAAGCGATGAAGACCGCCTGCCGGTTGGCGACAAGCAGGCTCTCCCAGGTTTCGAGATCCACCACGCCCGTCTCCTTGATACCGTACTTGCGCTGGAAGCTTTTCACACTCAGGGTCGTCTCTTCTCCGAAGATGCCATCGGGGACAACACGCTCAATATCACTGTCTAATCTGCCTATATTTCTCAGGTATCCCTGCAATTCAAAAACTGCATCATCTGTCTTTGTCATGAGTGCCTCCTAATATAATCCGATATAATAATCCACAGATCCTGTGGCGGGAACGGGAGACTTTTACCGGGAAGCCGGGGAGGCCGCACCCGCCGGCCCCGGGCAAGCGGAGCTTGCCCATCGAGGGAGCGCACTGCCGTGCGCTCCCTCGATATACTGCGCCCCTGCGGGGCGCAGTTCCGGGGCCGGCGGCTTTCCCTCCACCTCAGCTTTTCCCTCATCCTGCCTTTACCCGGCGAAAGAACCTTTCCTCCTGCACCCTTTACCCGTTTTCAGAGAGCTCATACCCCGGGTACTGCCCGGAAAGCCTCTGCTGACCGGCTCTCAAAGTGCTGTAAACATCGGCGATGGTGTTCCAGGTCAGCTCATCGACCTGTCCTGTCTGGGGCAGACCGAAATTTCGCTGAAATTCCTTGACGGCGTTTTGCGTTTTGAGGTCAAAAACATTGTTCTGTGCCACGGCAGGCGTGTCATAAAAGATCTGTGCAATATAGGCTAAATAGTTTTTGAAAACTCTCACGCTCGGGCCCACATCGCCTCGGCGCAACACGACGCCGGGATAAGGCTCCGTGGCGGTGCTCTCCAGCTGATTCTGCTCCTGCAGGTAGTCCGCCACGCCGGCGTAAGAATTATATAAGCTGTCCCAGGTTCTCTCGTCCACTGCTCCTGTCTGGGGCAGGCCCTTATACTGCTGAAAGGCTGTGACAGCGGCAGTGGTTGAGGGGCCGTATACACCATCCACGGCAATGATCGGCAAAAAATCCACAAACTGACCCAGCAAGGTCAGGAAATACTGCAAGGTGACCACGGGACCGCCCACATCACCCTGTTTCAGCGCGCCCTTGAACTGTCGCGGCAGATCCTCATATTTCACGCCCTCGGCGTCCAGCTCCGCAAGTCGGGTGACAGCGTCATAGATGTTGATAATCCTATACCATGTGGCTCTGCCGATGATGCCGTCCGCCTCGAGGTCAAAGATGCGCTGAAAGGCTATGACGGCGTCCTCTGTGCTTTGACCGAAAGCGCCGTTAATCACCGGTATCTTCGGTATCGCAGGATAATTACCGGAAATGCGGGCAAGATAGATCTGCATACGGCGCACATCTTCATTGAGAGAATCTCTTTTCAGCGGCGTTCCCGGATAAGAAGGAACATTCTCGGCTATGGGAGCGTCCACAACGATCTCGATATCATCACCGTAATAATACCGGAGTATTTCCACCTCGTTTCTGCCCTGAGTGGCAAGAGCCTGAGAGCCCCACTGGGAAAGTCCCGGGCAAGTGACGGTGGTGCCGTTGCAGTATTGGGCAAAAAAGGGATTGACCGTGCCCTGCCGCCGGAGATAGTCATTAAAGATATCGTCGGTAATGCGGCTGATGTTTTCATATATATTTCTGCCCTGAATGAACTTCTGGTCATAATAGGTGTCGTTGGTAATATCAAAATCATAGCCCTGAGAGGGGTACCATTCGGAGTAGACCCGATTGAGGGCAAAGGAGATCTGCGCCAGAATATTCGCCCGGATGGCCGCCTCATCCCAGGTGGAAAAGATCTCGGAGGAGGCAACATTTTTGATGTAATCGGCAAAAGGAACCGTGACATTACGGGCGTTGCTTCGGGGGGAGCCCAGATGAACCACAATATTGGTCGGAATCGTCGGGATAACAGCCATTTAATCAATCCTTTCCTCCTGCGGCGTCAGAGGCACGCGCAGGATGATTTTGGAGCCGCCAACGGCACTGACCAGCAGCCCCTTTCTTTCCGTGAAGCCGGGCGCATAAACATCGGCATAATAATCCAGGCTCTGTTGTGTGTTCAGCGGTTCCAGAGAGTTTTCCTTGGGATAGGAGGCAAGCCGGATCCACGGCGTTTCGCCCTCCTCGTTGGTGATGAGAAAAGCGTGGAGCTCTTTGCCGAGATAGATCAGGATTTTGGCACCGGGAATGGGATATACGCTGTCACCGGCAAAAACGCGGGCCGTGAAGAGGGCGAAGCTGTCCTTGCCCTCACCGGGCACATCGGGCTGCCGACTGCTTTCTTCCTCCAGAGGGAGAATCTCCAGGCTTTCTGCCGTTGCCGGCGGCAGCTTGATCTCCTGCCGAGGCGGTTCACGGTTTTCTTCCTCTCCGCCGGAGTTTTCTTCACCCGGCATATTTTCCGGCGTAGCCGCCTGATCGGTCGGAGGCCTTTGCTCTGTGTTGTTCTCGGCTTCACCGCTTTGATTTTCCGCGTCTGCCGTGTCCGGTGTCTCCGGTTCGGGCATCGGGCTTTCTTCGGTGTTTTCCTCGGCTTCACCGCCGGATATTTCTGCCTCTGTGCCCTCATTCTCCTCGGCAACGGTGTTTTCTTCTGTGGGCGGCTCGATCTCCTCCTCTGCGGCGCTCTCCTCCTCACCGGCGGGAGCCGGTGAAGTCTCCGGCCGCAAAGCGGCCTCTTCGTCAGCAGCCATTCCGTCATTCTCTTCCACGCCTTGCCTTTCCCCGGACGGCGTCATGCTCCTGTTCTCGTTTTCAGCCGGTTTTTCTTCGGCGGCGTTGACTGCCTCTGCCTGAGTTTCAAAGCCCATACTCTCCCATTTGCTTTTCATTTTCATGAGATCCCGGGTGTATTTCGATATCAAATCGTCTATTTCAGCCATAGTGTTTCTCCCCTTCTTACGGTATACATAATGAATTATATTCACAGTCGGGAGAAAATAGCACCGCCGGCTCATGACTTCCCGGAAAACCGCCGAAAACAAGGCTGAGCCGAAGAAATGACAAAACTGTAACCTTTTTTGACCGTATTTTACACTGTGTTTACAGTTTATTGTTTGTTATTTTCAAATATAATGGTATAAATATTTTGCTTTATGCACACTAAAAAAATATCAGGAGGACAAAAAAATGAAAAAACTGATTTCCATTCTGCTCGCAGCGGTGCTTCTTTTCACCTTTGCGGCCTGCGGCGGAAAAGCTCCCGAAGCAAAGACCTATGAGGGCACTCTCACAGAGCTGACCGATAAGCTCTATGAAACCAACAAGGTTGAATTCATGGTGATGCCCGCAACACCTGTTGACTTTGCCGATGAATATGCCGTCAACGCCTATCTGGGTCTTGACAGCACCGAGGGCCTCAAGGAAGCCATCTTCTCCGAGTCCATGATCGGCTCACAGGCCTATTCTCTCGTGCTGGTCAGAGTGGAGGATCCCTCTGCCATCGAGGAAGTAAAATCCGCCATGTTCAAGGGCATTAACCCGGCCAAGTGGATTTGCGTGGAAGCCGATCAGCTTCGCGTGGTCTCCTCGGGCGATATCATCATGCTGGTCATGGTAGCTTCCGGTCTTGCTCCCGAGCTGGCAGACGGCATGGTAGAAGCCTTCAAGACCAATGTCGGTGAGCTTTCCGGCGAAACACTGACCAAGGGATAAGAAATATGGTCTTTTCGTCACTTTCCTTTCTCTACGCCTTTCTGCCCCTGACCTTAGCGGTCTATTTTGCGGTGCCGCAAAAACTCAAAAACACGGTGCTTCTCCTTTCCTCCCTCATCTTTTACTGGTGGGGAGAGCCGAAATACACCCTTTTGATGCTTTTCACCGTAACTTTCTGCTACGGGGCAGGACGCCTGATGGAAAAACGACGCGGTACCCGGGCGGGCAAAGCCCTGCTGATCCTTTCAGCGGCAGTGCCCCTCGGGTTTCTTGCTGTGTTCAAGTATGCGGACTTTTTCCTCGGCTCTCTTTCACACCTCACGGGAACAAATATTCCGCTGCTGAAACTGGCTCTCCCTGCCGGCATCAGCTTTTATACCTTTCAGGCTCTGAGCTATGTGATTGATGTTTATCGGGGCGACACCCCGGCACAAAAGAACTTTATTAACCTCGCCGCCTACATTTCCCTTTTCCCACAGCTGATCGCCGGACCCATCGTGCGCTACACCACCGTTGCCGGCGAACTGACTGCCCGAACCCACAGTGCCGAAAACGCCGCACTGGGTATGCGGCGTTTCGTCCTCGGCCTCGGCAAAAAGGTTCTCATTGCCAATCTCCTGGGCTCCCTGTGCAGTGCCTACCGCGACAGCGGCGATCCCTCGGTGCTTTTCAGTTGGATCTATGCCCTTTCCTTTTCCCTGCAGATCTATTTTGATTTTTCCGCTTACAGCGACATGGCCATCGGTCTTGGCCGCATCTTCGGCTTTCATTTCTGTGAGAACTTCGACTATCCCTATATATCAAAAAGTATCACGGAATTCTGGCGGCGCTGGCATATTTCCCTCGGCTCATGGTTCAGGGACTATGTCTATATCCCCCTCGGCGGCAACCGGGTCAAGCCTCTGCGGCATATCTTCAATATCCTGACCGTGTGGCTGCTCACCGGTCTGTGGCACGGCGCCGGCTGGAATTTCATCATCTGGGGACTGTATTTCGGCCTGCTGCTCATTGCCGAAAAGCTGCTGCTGAAAAAGCCGCTGGAAAAAGCCCCGGCTTTTCTGCGGCATGTCTATGTGATTTTCGCCGTGATCATTTCTTTCGTGATCTTCAACGCCGACAGTCTCACCGTGGCCACAGGCGACCTGAAAGCCATGTTCGGCCTGGCCGGACTGCCCTTTTCCTCGGCAGACACGATCTATCAGCTCAAAAGCTATGCGGTGCTCTTGCTGTTGGCGATTTTCGGCGCCACGCCCATCGCCAAAAAGCTGGCACTGCGCCTGGAAAACAAAAGATTCTTTTTCGTGGCCGAGATACTGACCATGGCCGCCATTATCATTGCCGTATCGGCCTATCTCGTGGACGGCTCCTTTAATCCCTTTCTCTATTTCAGATTTTAGGCAGGTGAAAGCATGAAAAAAATAAGATTTACCGCAATAATTTTACTGTTTTGCCTGCTTATTGCCCTGCCGGGTTTGGCTCTGGCCGTCAAAGAGCCTGAGGCCGTCTCCCTCTGGGAAAGACGCAAGCTGCAGCAGTTCCCCGCCCTTTCGGCTCAGAGTCTTGTCAGCGGCAGCTTCACCGCTGATTTTGACAAGTTCATAGCCGATCAGTTTCCCCTGCGCAACGGTCTGCGCCGACTGAAAGCGCAGATTCTCTTTGGCCTTTACCGTCAGAAAGACAACGGCGGTATCTATATCAGCGGCGGCTCCGCAAGCAAGCTGGATCCCGTCATCAACGAAAGCAGTGTCGCCCATTTCACCGGCAGGATCAACGACATCTATGACACCTATCTCAAAGGAACAGACTGCCGCGTCTTTTACAGTGTCATTCCCGACAAAAACTGCTTTCTTGCTCCCTCGGGCGGTTATCCTCACTTCGATTACAGCGAGCTTACCGGCAAAATCGACACCGCCTTTTCTCACATGGAAAAGATCGACCTTATGGGACTGCTGGAGGCTGAGGATTATTACACCACTGACACTCACTGGCGCCAGGAGGCTATTGCCGACGCCGCGCAAACGATACGCACCGCACTTGGCATCGGTGAGTTGCCTGAATTTGAAAAAGTCTCTCTCGGTGACTTTTACGGCGTTTATTACGGTCAGTCGGCTCTGCCTCTGCCCCCCGATGAGCTGATCTATCTGACCAACAGCGAGCTCGAGGACTGCACCGTATTCCTGGCGGAAAAAGGTGAAACAGGCAAAATCTACGCCACGGAGAAATATGCCGGCATGGATCCCTATGATATTTTTCTTTCCGGCGCCGTTGCCCTGGCGGAGATCACAAATCCTCACGGCGACAAGAATCGCGAGCTGGTGATTTTCCGCGATTCTTTCGGCAGTTCCCTGGCGCCCCTGCTAGTCAGCGGTTACGGCAAAGTGACCCTGGTGGACACGCGGTATATCGCCCCGGATATGATCGGAGACTTTTTGCAGTTTGACAGTCAGGATGTGCTTTTCATCTACAGCACTCTGCTGATCAATGACAGCAGCACTTTAAAATAAAAGTTCTGCCTGATCTTTCACGCAAAGTAAACCGTAAGGTTTCAGCGAATCGGGCAGGAAAGAGACAAAAAAGAAAAAGTCTGCCTGCGGTCAGCCGCCGACCCCGCGGACGCACCACAGGTGCGTCCTGACAAGGAAAAACCTCACCCTTAGCATAC
>JAQXMV010000011.1 GCA_029013165.1 Oscillospiraceae bacterium
GTGTTGTCATTCATTATCGCTTTGTCGGTGTACTTGAAATTGCTAAAGACGACGAGCCTTGCTTGAAAGAAGACACCCGCCAGGGAGTAGCAGTCAGCTATATTTCAAAAGAGTTACCCGAATCGGCGTAAAACAAAAGTCGCAGACCGAAAGGAATGCGACTGTACATAACAAAACATATATCAACTCTGTTTTCAGCAAAAAAATTGAGTATTCATAGGTTAAATCCCTTATGAATACTCAATATGGTGCGGATGACGGGACTTGAACCCACATGAAATTAACTTTCACTAGAACCTGAATCTAGCGCGTCTGCCAATTCCGCCACATCCGCATGACCACAATATGTTACCACACTTTTGCAAAATAGTCAAGAGGACAAGCGAAACTTTTCTGAAAGTTTGCAAAAAAATCCTTCGTATCGTCTGATTTTTTTGTTGACAGGTGTCTGCTTTGTAGCGTATAATATCGTAAAACCGAGAAAGCAGGTCATGAAATGTATAGGAAATACCTCTTTTGTTATTTCACCGGCAATGAGCCGGAAAAAGAATCGGTTCATTTCGCTCTGAGCGAGGACGGATATCACTTCAGACCCCTCAATGGCAATAAACCTTTTCTTTTTAATCAACTGGGAACCGGGGGTGTGCGCGATCCTTTCATTTTCCGCGCCTGCGACGGTAGCTTCTTTATTATCGGCACCGATATGCGGAGTGAAAAGGGCTGGAACTCCAATCACGCTATCTGCGTCTGGCATAGTGCCGATTTGATCCGCTGGCAGCAGTATCCGCTGATTGATATGAAAGATCATTCCCTGGTTGACAGCGTCCGCACATGGGCGCCCCAGGCTCTTTATGACAGAGAAAAAGAGATGTATATGCTTTACTGGGCGAACTGCGAATATCATCCGCAGAATGATTGCTGGACGCCGACGGTGATGTGGTATGCCTATACCAAAGATTTCAGGAGCCTGGAAACGGAGCCGGCCATACTTTATGCGCCGCCCTGCGGCAAGGACGCCATCGACGCGGATATTATCGAAAAAGACGGCGTTTATTATATGTTCTATAAAGATGAAAACGAAAAATATATCTGTTATGTCTATTCCGACCGGCTGACGGGTCCCTATCAGGAGCCGAAAAAAAAGAATATCACGCTTTACAGTGAACACACCGAGGGCTGCTGCGTTTATCCGGTGGGCAAGGAATGGGTGATGATCATGGATTCCTACACCAAAGGAAGATATGTCATGCAGAAAAGTGCGGATCTCGTCCATTATGTTAAGGTGGACGATCAGGATTATGATCTGAACTTTTCACCCCGTCACGGTTCGGTTATGCTCATCAGTGATGAGGAGTATGAGCGATTAGAGAAGCATTTTGCCTGATCTTGAATTGATGGCTATTGTGAAGTATTGAGCGATACGGCATTGCGCCGTATCGCTCAATACATATACCAATACAAAACCAAAACCGTTGGAGTCGATGAATCGTTTTCCTGTTTATTCACCCAGAATTTCCGAGGAAAGCTCCATGATTCTGGAAGCAACCTTGGCGCGGTCAGATTCGGTGACGGACTTGAAAATCGGATAGGCGGCAATGATGCCGGCCATTCCGATGAGGCCGAGGATGATGCCGGGTAAATACAGCTGATACATCAGGCAAAGACTCATGCCTGCGCCGAGAATGAGGCAGAAAATGATGCCCACGGAAAGAGAAAGCAACCGGCCTCTTCTTTCTGCCTTGCTGTCCAGCTCACGGAGCTGTTCCAGCTGACTTTTTTTCTTCGATGATTTCGGAATATACTTTTCCCGGATATTTCTGACCTCGTCCGTGCTGTCCTGACTGTAGGAATAATTGAAAACCTTGTTTTCCATGTGAAAAACCTCCCTGTCTATGATGGTTATATCATACACAGGGAGTGTTTCATTTCTTTTTTACTTATGTTTGCCTTATTTTAAAGATGAATTTTTTTTCATTTTAGCGGCAGTCTGACGGTAAATTCGCTTCCCTGTCCGAGCTGACTGCGCACGGTTATGTCGCCGTGAACGATATCTATGATCCTTTTGACCAGGGCCAGCCCCAGACCGTTGCCTCTGGTGGAGCGTGACGAATCGCCTTGATAGAATTTTTCAAAGATATGTTTTCCTGTTTCCTCATCCATTCCGCAGCCGTTGTCGGCGATGGTGACAAGGGCACAGTCGCCGTCTTTTTTCAGCGTTACGCTGATGCAGCCCTTTTTGTCGGTGAATTTCACCGCATTGGAGATAATATTGACCCAGACATTGGCCAGCAGATCGCCGTCGGCTTCAATGATAATGCTTTCATCCATGTCGGTCTGCAGCTCAATCTCGTTCTTGTCCCATACTTCTTCAAAGAGCAATAAACATTCACAGAGCTGTTCGCTGAGATTATAGGCTTTTTTCTCGGGGAAAATCTCTTGATTGTCCAGCTTGTTGAGCTTGAGAATATTGGTGATGAGACTGTTGAGCTGACTGGAGGCCTTTGAAATTCTCCGGGCATATTCTGCCTTTTCTTCATTGTTGATGGTGTCAGACTGGAGCATCGTCGCACAGTTCTGAATCACCGAAAGAGGCGTCTTGATTTCATGGGAGACATCGGAAATAAAGTTAAGCTTCAGGGTTTCCGTGGTGGAAAGTTCCTGCGCCATTTTGTTGAAGTCGTCAATAATGACATCAAATTCATTTTTTCGGATTTTATGATTGATAGGTTTGATTCTGACAGAAAAGTCGCCGTTGGTGATTTTTCGCGTTGCCTCAATGATCCGGTTGATGGGGCGCTCAATGGTGATTTTCTTTTTGATGATGTCTATGACGCTGAAAGCCACACAGAGAAAAAGAATATTAACAAAAGTGCGTATCGCTCTGGAATTCAGTGTCGTCCACGCTAGGTGTATATCTTGGTCATCTCCGGCAAAAAACAGAAGAAAATTGACTGTGATAATGAAACACATAAATATAAAATAGAAGAGGAAACGCAGGGGACTGAAAAGTGAAAATTTTACCCGGCGATCGCTTTCGGTGCGGTGCTTATTCTTCATTGATAATCACCTTGTAACCCAGTCCGTGAACGGTCACGATCTTGATATCAGTGCAGTCGGCGAGCTTTTCCCTAATTTTTGTGATATAGACATCGACGGTTCTGGGGCTGGAGGTGGTGTTGACATCCCAGAATTCATCCATGAGCTGAGAACGGGTAAAAGTCCTTTTGGGATAAGAGAGCAGCTTATAGAGCAGATTGAATTCTCTGGCGGTCATGGGTATTTCTTTACCGTCCAGGGTCGCCGTTCTTTCGTCCATATCCATCTTAAAATTTCCGATGACCAATTGTCTGCTGGAGGCGATTTTTGCTCTGCGAAGCAGAGCTTCTATGCGGAGAATGAGCTCTTTGAGCTCAATGGGTTTTACCATATAATCGTCGATACCGGCCAGGTATCCCAGTTGTTTTGAGGTGATATCGTCACGGGCGGTCATGAAAAGGATAGGCGTTTGCGAATCGGTGGAACGGACGGTATTGGCAAACTCAAAGCCGCTGGTTTCCGGCATCATGATGTCGGAAATGATGATGTCAAATACATTCTTTTCCATGGCGGAGTAGGCCTGTTCGGCGTTCAGACAGCCGGTGCAGGAATAGCCGTTCTGATTGAGGAATGAGCAGACCGTGCGGTTGAGATCATGATCATCCTCCACAACGAGAATTTTAAACATGGAAATGTTCCTCCTTTATCATACTAAAAATGGATTATAATACACTGTTGTTAAAGAAATGTTTATATCCGTAAAAAAAATAAAGGCAATGACGGAGGGTTGTCCGTTTTGCCCTTTGATTTTATCGTTATGAGTACGCCTGTAAGCCGGGTTCTGTCATTGAAGGCAGTTATCTATCCAGACCCGGAATTGCTCCCGGGTTCAAGCCACCCTTCGGTTTGGCGCCCAGCTGACGCATTATATCCTGTCGGTGTTGCTTCGGGTAGGGTTTACATGGCCATAGCGTCTCCGCTATGCCGGTGAGCTCTTACCTCGCCTTTCCATCCTTACCGTAAAATACGGCGGTTTCTTTCTGTTGCACTTTCCCTAAGGTCGCCCTCGGCGGCTGTTAGCCGTTACCCTGCTGTGTGAAGCCCGGACTGTCCTCACGCTCCGCCGGGGCGGAGCCCGCAACTGCCCAGCGTACTCATTACTTTATTATTTTACTAAATCTTCTGAAAAAAGTCAATGAAAGTCTTAAGAATAAATGAAGATGAAAAAAAGCTATTGCGATTTGTGCCGATATGAGGTAAAATACATATATGTATGAAAGTATTTTCGGAGGATAACATGGACGATATATATTATTCAAAAGACGAGAGGAAAAGCGCCGGCAGAGAGCCGGAGCCGGAAAAGCGCATCACCTCGGATAAGTTCATCGACGCCGACTACGGTGACGAAAATTTTGATCTGGAATTCAAGAGCAGGGGTAACGCACAGCTTTTTTCCGACAGGCCGAAAACTTATGGCAACGGCCGTATTTCCGGTGAGATTCCTGAAGTGAAAAAGCCGGAGCCGATAAGCGGAAACCGATATTCAGGTTCGCCGACCAGACCGTCGGCTTCGCCGCGTCCGGCAAGCCGAACACCTCAGGGAAAAAGAACTGTACCTGTCGACAACAGACAGCCTGCCGCCCCGAGGAAACCTCAGGGGGAAGCACGGCCGCGCCCGGTCAGCAGAACGCCGAAAGGCAATCGAGTGGCTCCCGGCGAAAATATGCCTGCTCCCGACAAAAGGACCGGAAAACCGCCGAAGAAATCCAAGGGCGGAAAAGGCGGAAAGATCGCCCTCGGTGTGCTGAGTGTGATTCTGATTTTGCTGGCGGCACTTTTTGCTTACGGTTATTCGGCCCTTGGCGGCCTCGACTACCACGGACCGCTGGAAGAAAACAAATATATTGACAGCAGTAAGCTGCTTTCGGATTCCTCGGTCAGAAACATTCTTTTCATTGGCAGTGACGCCAGAGAAAATCTCGGCGGACAGCGCTCAGACTCGATGATCCTTTTCTCCATCGACAAGAAGAATAAAAAGCTGAAAATGACCTCATTCCTGCGTGACAGCTATGTCTATATCCCGTCCAAGCAGTATAATACAAGGATCAACGCCGCTTTCAATTACGGCGGTTCCCAGCTGCTGGTGGATACCATCGAGTATAATTTCGGCGTCAAGATCGACGATTATCTTGTGCTCAACTATGACGCTTTTATCCGGCTTGTCGATCTGCTGGGCGGAATCACCATTCATGATGTCACCGCCAATGAAGCCAAATATATGACGGAAAAGGTCAATATCAAAAACTTCAAGGAGGGTACCAACACCATCAACGGACGGGCCGCCATGTGGTATTGCAGAATCCGATATCTTGATAATGACTTTTACCGTACCCAAAGGCAGAGAAAGGTGCTTTCGGCTATAATCGAAAAGGCCTCCAAGACAAGCCCTGTCAAGCTCGTGCAAATTGTAGAAGAGCTTTTGCCGAATGTATCCACCAGTATCGACCGCAACGGTCTGCTCTCTCTTGGTGTCGGCGCTCTGCTACAGTATATGCATTATGACATTGAGCAGCAGCAGATTCCTGCACCGAAAACCTGGTGGAATGAGCGAATTAACGGTATGGATATTTTACGGCTGGATTTCGATGCTAACAAGAAAATACTCAAAGAGTTTATCTATGAATAAACAGTCCGAGGCGGTGCTAAAAAACAGCACCGCCTTTTATTGTTATAGGAACTGCCGACTTCGTGAAGGACAGGTGGGTGGTGTTTCAGGTCAGTGGGTGCCGGTGGGGGCGCGGCCCCGGACGGCGCACGGATGTGCGCCCTGGACGAGAACCCCCGCCCGGCGTCTCGTCAGCTGAGCCTTTGGCTCAGCTACCGGGGCCGCGTTGGGGGGGGGGGTGGGGGGGGGCCCGGCCCCCCCCCCCCCCGGGGGGGCGCCGCGGGGGGGCGCCCCCCCCCCCCCCCCCGCCCCCC
>JAQXMV010000012.1 GCA_029013165.1 Oscillospiraceae bacterium
ACAGGCAACTGCGACTTGACTGCGCATTTATTGACAATCCTTCGTCAAAAGGGTAATCACTGTCCCGTTATGCTTGCTTCCTCCAAGCAGGCTACCTTAGAGGGCAGATATTCTGGCAGTGCTTACGGAAGCAGTAAAAAGCAGGCAGAAGAGCTTCTTCTGGAGCATGCCCGGTTAATGGGTTCCAAGGTCCTGATTTACCGTTTCCCCAATGTTTTCGGTAAATGGTGCCGCCCGAATTACAACAGCGCCGTGGCAACCTTTTGCTATAATATAGCAAGAGATCTCCCGATTACCGTCAGCGATCCGGATATTGAGCTGGAGTTGGTTTATATTGACGACCTGGTGGAGGAAATGCTTCACGCTCTGACCGGTAAGGAAAATCGTGATGAAACAGAACCCCGATTTTGCCGCGTAAAATGCACCCATACTGTCCGTCTCGGTGATATTGTCTCTCTGCTTCGCTCTTTCAGAGCCTTTGATGAGAGCATTTCCATGCTGAATATTCCTGCCTCCTCCTTTGAAAGTAAGCTCTATTCCACCTATGTCAGTTATCTGCCGGCCCAAAAGGCTGCAATTTCCTTTCGCATGAACAAGGATCAGAGAGGCAGTTTTACGGAAATTATGCGCAGTGAGGGCTGCGGACAGTTCAGTGTCAATATTTCAAAGCCCGGTGTAACGAAAGGGGAACATTGGCACCACAGCAAATGGGAGCTTTTCGTGGTGGTTTCCGGACACGGTCTCATCCGACTGAGAAAAATCGGCAGTGATGAGATCACTGAATTTGAGGTCAGCGGTGATGAGATTCAAGGCGTATATATGCTTCCGGGCTATACCCACAGCATCGTGAATTTATCTGATACACAGGATCTGGTCACACTGATGTGGGCTAATGAGAGCTTCAACAAGGACAAACCCGACACTTATTATGAGGCGGTGGATAAGCAATGAACGGTAAAACCGATTACAGTGATATCAATTTCAAAAACAACGGAAAACTAAAGCTATTGATCGTGGTAGGCACACGGCCGGAAATCATCAGGCTGTCGGCGGTGATTGACAAATGCCGCCGGTATTTTGACTGCATACTTGCCCACACAGGACAGAATTACGACTACAATTTAAACGGTATCTTTTTCCGCGACCTGAATTTAGCCGAGCCGGAGGTTTATATGAATGCCGCCGGCGGCGATCTCGGCGAAACCGTGGGCAATATTATCAACTGTTCTTACAAGCTCATGGTGCAGATCAAACCGGAGGCTTTACTGATTCTCGGCGACACGAATTCCTGTCTTTGTGCCCTTGCGGCCAAAAGACTGCACATACCGATTTTTCACATGGAGGCAGGCAACCGCTGTAAGGACGAGTGTCTGCCCGAAGAGACTAACCGCAGAATCGTTGATATCATTTCCGATGTCAACCTGGCTTATTCCGAGCACGCAAGACGATATCTCGCCGAGTGCGGCCTGCCGAAAGAAAGAACCTTTGTCACCGGTTCACCGATGGCTGAGGTGCTGAGAAAGAACCTGCCGATGATCGAGAGCTCCGATGTGCTGGAGAAACTCGGCATGGAGAAGAAAAAGTATATTCTTCTCTCGGCCCACCGTGAAGAGAACATAGACACAGAGAAGAATTTCATCAGCTTATTCACAGCTGTGAATGGGCTGGCCGAAAAATATAACATGCCGATCCTCTATTCATGCCACCCGAGGAGCAAAAAGCGACTGGAGGAAAGCGGTTTTGTTCTGGACAGGCGCGTAATCTGCCATGAACCCCTCGGTTTTCACGACTATAACTGCCTGCAGATGAACGCCTATGCTGTCGTTTCCGACAGCGGCACTCTGCCGGAGGAATCGAGTTTCTTCATGAGCATCGGAAACCCGATCAGCGCCGTATGTATACGCACCTCCACGGAACGGCCGGAAGCCATGGAAAAAGGCTGTTTTGTTTTGGCCGGCATTGATGAAAGAGGGCTGATATCTGCCGTGGAGACTGCCGTCGCCATGAATGAGGCAGGGGACTTGGGCTCACCGGTTCCTGACTATGGGGAAGAAAATGTATCCTCAAAGGTAGTCAAAATCATCTCGAGCTATACGGGAATCGTCAATAAATTCGTCTGGAGAAAAGACTGATGGACAGCGCATTGCCATTAAACAGCAAAAACACCGGCAACTGCGACGGGGCCGATCTGCTGAAATTCATCATGTCTCTTTTTGTGGTTGCCACGCACACACAGCTTTTGCCCGCATATATTTACCCCTGGGTGAGACTGGCTGTACCGATATTTTTTGTGTTTTCGGGATATTTTTTCTTTACGAAACTCAGCCTCATTGACAGCGAAGAAGAGAAAAAGAGAGCTGTATTTCACCGGGTAAAGCACATTGTTTTCTTGTATCTTTTTTGGCTGATTGTGCTGTTTCCTCTTGTGCTTCACATCAGGGGATATGTGGCCCTTGGTTTTAGCCGGGGAATCCTCGAATTTCTTCGAGATCTTCTCTTTTCCTCCACTTTTCAGGGCTCATGGTTTCTTTCCGCTTTGATCTGGAGTACCATCATCGTCTGTTTCCTCGGGAGAAAATGCAGCAACAGATTCCTTTTTCTTTTAGGTTTTATCCTGTATATGCTCGCATGTCTTTCATCAAACTACGAGTTTTTACTGCCGCAGCAGGGTGGAGCCGTGACCGTCATGCATTTCCTTGTCCGCCTTTTCGGCCTGCCTTGCCGCAACTTTTCTGCGGGCGTTATTTTCATTGTGATCGGCAAAATCATGACCGAGCGTGCCAATAGCATGAAAACACGGAACACCAAAGTTATCCTGTTTTCTGCGGTTCTTTCTTTGCTGTTGCTTTTCGCAGAGCATGGCTTGCTGTCGCGTTTCACGGAAGTACACAACAATGACAGCTATGTCATGCTGATTCCTGCTGCAGCCCTGCTTTCAGCCCTTGCTCTCGGCAGTCATTGGCATAGCAGGTTTTCCGTGACACTGCGCAGTGTCAGCACCATCATATATTGCGTTCATGTCCCCGTTTTTATGGCTGTTTCCAAAGCCATGACCTGGCTGGGACTGCCTGACCGGGAGAATGTGCTTCTCTTCACGCTGACGGTGGCCGTTTCCGTTGCTGCCGCATTGATTCTTCTCCGACTGGAAAAGCACAAACCTTTTTCTTTTTTGAGATACTCTCATTAAAAATGGGATAGGTTTTTTCAAAATTAATTTGACATTGTTCAAAATTTGGTTTACTATATATAAGAAGAAACATTATACATAACAGGAGGAAATACCATGTCAAGAAACCATGAAGTAACAGAAAAACACGACCTTTTAAAGGAAGACGGCACCCTCGTGGAACCCGGTTGGTCAAGAAGTCTCATTCAGACATACAACAGAGAGAAGATCGCCGCACCGAAATTCAGAATCAAAGAATGGGATTACTATCTGATCCTTGCCGACAAGCATGCAGTTGCTTTTACTCTTTCCGATGACGGCTATATCGGTATGCAGTCGGCTTCCCTTCTCGTTTTTGATGAGAAGAATCCCTGGGAACAGACCAGCTCTGTGCTCAACTTCTTCCCGATGGGAAAATACAATATGCCCCGTACCTCCGAAGAGGGCAATGTCCGCTATCATGACAAAAAGCTGGATCTGGATTTTATCAAGTGCGCCAACACCAGGCATATTTTCGGTGAATACAGAAACTTCAAGGACGGCAAGTCCCTCAAGGTCGATATTACCCTGGAGCAGCCGCCCATGGACACGATGGTCATTGCGACACCCTGGAAAGAGAATAAGAAAGCATTCTATTATAATCAGAAGATTAACTGCATGAGAGCCAGCGGCTATGCGGAGTTTGACGGCGTGCGCTATGAATTCAATCCCGAAACCGATTTTGGTACCCTCGACTGGGGCCGCGGCGTCTGGACCTATGACAACACATGGTACTGGGGCAGCGGCAATGCCGTTGTCAACGGCAAGCCTTTTGGCTTTAATATCGGTTACGGCTTCGGTGACACCTCTGCCGCTTCGGAAAACATTCTCTTCTATGACGGCAAAGCCCACAAGCTCGATGATGTGACCTTTAATATTCCCGCAAGCGGCTACACCGATCCCTGGACCTTTACCTCCAGCGACGGACGCTTTGAGATGGACTTTGTGCCCGTTATAGACCGTTCGGCGAAAATCAGTCTCAAGGTAATCGAGACTGATCAGCACCAGGTTTTCGGCAGAATGTCAGGCAAGGCAATCCTTGACGACGGCACTGTTCTTGAAATTAAAGATGTCATGTGCTTTGCAGAAAAAGTCAGAATGAAATATTGATAAAAAAGGAGACCAAAAGATGAATGTAATTGTTGTCGGAGCCGGCGCCATCGGCGGAACCGTCGCCGTCCTTTTGAGACAGGCGGGATATGATGTCAGCATCATGTGCCACAGTGCTGCATCGAAGGAGAAAATCGAAAGAGAAGGCTTCTATCTTCACGGTGCAAAAGGCGACCACAGAGCGCATTTTACCTGCTACAGCAGTACTCAGGAGCTGGGCGATCAAAAATTTGATATCGTTTTAATCGCGACAAAGTACGCACAGATGGCGGAATGTGCTGAAATGATGCTGCCCTTTGTTTCCGATTCCGGTTTGGTCGTGGGTATGCAAAACGGCATACTGACGGAGGGGCTCGGAGAAATCGTGGGCAGAGAAAGAGTTGTCGGCTGTATGATCGGCTTCGGCGCCACAAAAAATGATGTCAACGATGTCACCATGACAAGTCTCGGTGAGTTTTACATAGGCATGCTGGACGGCAGAAAGCCGAGAAACCTTGAGGTTTTTGCCGAAATGCTCAAATCCGTGCTGCCCACAAAAATTACACCGGATATCAAAGGCAGACAGTATTCCAAGCTGATCATCAATTCCTGCATTAATGCCGTGGCCGGTATCACGGGAAAGACCCTCGGCGAGATATTAAAAGACAACCGTGCCAGAGATCTTTTCCTGAATATTGCCCGAGAGGGTATGGCTGTGGCCAAAGCCATGAAAATTAATGTACCGAAATACGGTGCTGTTCTGGAGTATAAGATGCTGGCCCTCGGCAACAACAAGGTCTACAACGGCGCCTGCAAAATGGTGGTCGGCATGGTCGGAAAGCTCTACGGCGCTGTCAAGCCCTCCACACTGCAGTCTCTGGAAAAAGGTGAAAAAACCGAGATCGATGTGCTCAACGGCTATTTCGTGGAAAACGGCACCAAATTCGGCGTTCCGACACCAGTCAATACGAAACTTGTTTCCATGATTCATGAGATCGAAGCAGGAAAACGCGAAATGACCTCTGACAATTTGGCAGAGTTTTAAAAATTTAATGTTCTTTCGGGAGGTTGATATTCAATGAAAAATAAATCCGGCAGACTGCTGAGTATGCTGATTGCCCTGACGGCATTGATCTGCCTTTGCTGCGTTTCTGCACAGGCGGCGGAATATGTCTACGGTGATTTTAATTACATAATCCTCGATGACTCCAGTGTGAGCATTACCGGATATAACGGTTTGAATTCCAATGTGAACATCCCGGAAACCATTGATGATAAAAAGGTCACCTCTATTTCAGGTGCAGCCATCCAAGATATGGGGGACAGCCTCAGAGGTATTTATATCCCCAAATTTGTCGATCACATTGATATGGCTGAACTGGCCGCCTGCGCCGGTCTGGAAAAAATTACGGTAGATGTACTCAATCCTAATTTTTACAGTGATTCCTACGGTGCGCTGTTGGATCATAACATGAGAAAGATCTTTGTTTACCCCAGCGGTGCGGATTACGGTGTTTATACGCCGCCTGCGACACTGCAGATGGTTTGCGACAACGCATTCATGCTGTCAGAAAATCTTCACAGAGTAATTCTTCTCAACGGCGTTTCCTCCATCGGCAGTATGGCTTTTGCGGCCTGTCCGAATCTCGAAAGTGTTTCCGTCACCGAAGAGCTCAAAAGCATCGGTGATAAGGCCTTTGCCGGCTGCGTCAGTCTTTTTGATATTGACATTACCTCCGTTCGCAGCCTCGGCGACGGTGCTTTCATGGACTGTGCCGCCCTTGAAGAAATCAGCTTTGGTGTCAATCTGTCAGAAATCAAAGAGTATACTTTGAAAGGCTGTATCAGCCTGGAAAATATGATGGTTTATTCCGATTCTACGAAGATTTCTTCGGACAGCTGTCTCGGTCTTCAGGAATTCTATGTTTTGGACGATGATCTAGGCGCCTATAAAAACGCCATGGGCAATTACTATCTTTCATCCTATGCCGGAAAAGATCTTTCCGCGGCTCATTATTATTCCGAAGCGCTCAAATTAATTAACCGATATGCAAAAACAATGCCTCAAGGTACGATTTATACGCACTTTGCTTCCGGCGCCTCCTATGCCCGGCAGTATGCGGACACTAATTTCATTGCGACGGCTCAGATACATTTTTTCGGTGACTGGATTGTTGATAACGCCATCGGTAAAAAGCAGAGAGCCTGCAAGGTATGCAAAATAACTGAGGTGAAATACTATGATTACGCCTCGGCTCCGGGTGCTGAGGTCACTTGTCCGGTCGATGAAGACGCTGACCCGAAAATCGAAAAGATCGACGATGTTTTTGACGATGCTTATGTCTACGGCAAAAGAAAGTTCGGCAAAAACTGCGTAGCCGTTTATCGGATCCGGTATGTGTCACCCAGCGGCAAAAATGTGACCTTTGTCAGTCAGTTTGATGTAACGATTGATGCGACGGATCTCAGAGTCAACGATGACGGTGTTCTGAAGGTTTACTATATCAATGAAGCCGGTCAGGAAACCGAAATAGCGTCGAAAGTCAGCGGTGACATCATCACTTTTTCCACCAATCTCGTGGGCAGCTATCTGGTTGTCAACGAAAAAAAATGTGACTGTATATGCCATGACCAGGGCGGTCTGCGCGGACTGTTTTCGATTATAATGCGTTTCATTTGGAAATTCACAGGTCAAAACCAATACTGTGCCTGTGGTGAAGCCCATTACACCCGTACGGTGGATATCGGAGACATTATCGACAGTTTCAATTAAATCTTTTTCTCACCTCGGCTTTGCCGGGGTGATTTTTTCTACGGAGAAAGATGCGGTCGCATTTACATGGTAGAAAAACTATAATTTTATTAAGATTTGTAAACAATAGGAAAATGACTTGACCTTTCAGGTAAAATCTGTTATCCTATAGTAAGACTAATATGGATAGCTATGCAATTAAGGCTTAGAATAATTTCGGAGGTACTATATAATGGATTTGTCAAAAAACAAGAATACAATAATAGCCATTGTTGCGCTTATTGTAGTTTGCGGCGGTTCTTTTCTCGGAGCCAAGGCACTAAACAAAAACACCGATGCCAAAACTACCGCGCAAATTATTACAACAATGCCCTCTGCACCCATGACAGAGTCCACAACGATCCCAACGACTGCTGCGACTACCACTGCTGCACCCACTGAGCCAAACACAACTGCACAGCCCACCAACGCGCAGAGTCTGATCACAACTTTTCCGATTGATAACCAGCCGACAACCACGACGGCGCCCTCCACGACCATTCCGACCACGGCTGCCACAACGGTGCCGACAACTGCCTCAACAACAAAGGTTACGACCACCAAGAAAAAGCAAACCACAACGGCAGAAAAAGAAGCCGAAGAGACCATTAAAAATGCTGCTATCTTTGATCAGGGATTTTTGAGCTACATGTTTGATCCCGAAGGCAAATATTACTATACGAACAGTGATCCCTGGCAGAGAGTTTTGGGCTTTAATGAGCTCTATGACACGGCGGCGCCTTTCGTTATCATGTATCTTGATACCATGAGATGTAAGTTTACCTATGACGATAAGGATTGGCTCATTCAGTTCTGGAAAGGCCAGTACGGTTATGTCTTTATCGGTCATGAAATCGGTGTATACACAAAGCCTACATCACGCAAGGCTGAGCATTACGACTGTGCTTCCGATGAGGATTCCCTCTTTATGTCCATGACCGGTTACCGCGACGGCAAAGAGCTCTATTCCCGTGAATACGGCAAATATTGGTGGTGTACCGGTTTCGTTCCTGGAAAGCTCGACAAGTTTTCTGATCGTTCTGAGCTTGAAATTCGCTGCCGAATCACCATGAAAGATTATAAAATGCTGCTTGCTTTCTGCGGCTCACTGAAAGAAAACGGCTTGGTTCTCGGCGAGGATTTCACAACCAACGGCCTTGATGTTTTCGTTACTTGGTAATTTTTTAGTATTTTCATTAAAAATTTTTAAATAAATATTGCAATATGATCGGAAATGTAATATAATACTACATATTGTATATTACGGTTTTCGCCGTTAATATAAATATTTAGAAAGGATTGATGACAATGAAAAAGTTTCTCAGCGTTTTAGTTGCACTTGTTCTTTGTGTAAGCCTCTGTGCTCCTGCACTGGCAGCCGATACGGCTTCATCACTTACGGATATGCTTTCAGGTTCAGGCATTGATCTTGGCAGCCTTTCCGAAGCTGATCTCACCGATATCATTGGCCAGCTCGGTCTTGAGGGTGTTGATGTTGACGCTATTCTCGGCGGCGACTCAGATGCTCTTGCAGATCTCGAAGGTGCGCTTAAGGATATCGAAGGCAGTGTAGCAGGCGGAGATGCCGCAGGTTCAGTTGGTGATGCTGTTACCAATGCTGCAGGTGACATCGACCTTAGCTGGCTTGAGAGCATTATGGGTTCAGAAATGGACACCTCTGCGATCACAGACATGCTTGGCGGTCTTGATACCGGTAGCCTTGATTCCCTTCTGGGTACTGTTTCTGATGCCCTCGGCGGTGCCGGCATTGATCTCGAGTCTTTTGATCTCGGTTCATTTGATATTGCCAGCATTCTCGGTGGTATCACAGGCGGTTCTGACGGTTCATCCTCAGGTTCAGGCGCAGCGACAGACGCAATGGCCGGAATCATGGATACTCTCATGGGTGGTCTGGAAGCTCTTGGCCTTGACACGACTCTGATCGAAGGCATGCTTGACAATGATATCGTAAACTTCTTTGCCAACATGTACATCGGTTTCATCGGTAAGGTTGATGAGGAAGAGACTACTGAAGAGCCCACTGAGCTCACAACAAAGCCGACCACAACCAAGCCTGCAGTTGTTACAACAACTACTCCTAAGACCGGTGACAATTCAGCCGTTCTTGCTGCTTGCGCAGTTATTTCTGTAGCTGCTGTTGCTGCATTCGTATGCCTTAAGAAAAAGAAGGACTAATAGCCGTTGATTTTTTCAGCGGTTATTAGACCCGATGCTTTCTTATTTTAACTTTTTTAAAAAAGCTATGATGAGAGGACTGCCGCTTGCGGCAGTCTTTTTTTTTATACCTCAAACTCTCTTTTCAACTCATTGAGAACCCGTTTTTCAATGCGCGAAACATAGGAGCGCGATATGCCCATGACAGCAGCGATTTCTTTCTGCGTCATCTCCTCCTGATTATATAGGCCGTAACGGTGTATGATGATCTCACGATCCCGTTCATTTTCCATGGCCTCGATGAGCGCATAAAGGCGCCTGCTTTTGTTTTTGAGGTCGATTTCATCACAAATCGTATCATCAGTGCTGATAATATCAATGAGGGTCAGCGGATTGCCCTCACTGTCCGTATCAATGGGTTCGCTGACAGAGAGGGTAGAACCCTCCTTTTTTTTGCTTCGGTAATACATCAGGATTTCGTTTTCAATGCATCTCGCGGCATAGGTGGCAAGTCGTGTACCCTTGTCGGCGTCAAAGGAGTCGATGGCCTTGATCAGGCCGATCGTACCGATTGAAATCAGATCCTCCTGTTCGCCACAGGCAGAGTAGTACTTTTTAATAATATGCGACACCAGTCGGAGATTGTGCTCAATCAATTCACTTCTCGCCTGACGATCTCCCCTTTTCATTTTTTCCATCAGCTCTTTTTCCTCGGCAGGGGAGAGAGGCTTCGGAAAAGAGGTCAGAGAGCGCAAATGCAGGGCAAAAAAAGTTAGGTTTTGCAGAATCATGCGGATCAATTCAAACAAGATCATCACTCCGAAAAATATTTGATAATAATATATATTTTTTCGGGTGAGTTATTTTGCCTGTCCTGACACAATAATGCAAAGAAAGACCGACTTCGCAGTGAAGTCGGTCAATATAAGATCTCAGTTTATTTGATCTTGCAGCTATGCGAGTAATACTTGCCGTAGATCGTTTGGCCATTCAGCTTGATATAGGGTCTGACGGCATATTTGACCGTCGTGCCGGATTTCAGGTTTGTGTCCTTATAGGTGGTCTTGCCCGTGACGACGGCAATGGCTGTCCACTTGTTTTTGGCGGTATTATACCGGTAAACCGTGTAACCCGTGGCACCTGTTGATTTGTTCCAAGTGATCGTCGCCGTGCCCTTTGTGTTGGATTTTACGGTGAAATTCGGGGCAGGGGGCTGGGTGGTGGCGGTGATCTTCGTATACTTCGGTGAAACAAGATGGTTGTTGACGGCTCTTACAGCAAAAGTATATTTCGTGCCGGCTTTTAATTTCTGAACCGTATAAGTATTTTGATTGTAAATCGTATTGAGGTATTTCCACTTACTGTCCACAAGCTGATAAATCTTATAGCCATTGGCCTGTGTCACTTTATTCCAGGTGAGCTTGATGCTGTTTGCGCCGGCGGTGTAAGTGATTTTATCCGTCGCGCCCGACGGTAAAATCTTAAAATTAACTATTTCTCTATTTATACCATGGTGTCGGCATGTTTCCGTATATCTTATCGTGATAGAATAGGTACCTACATCTTTTCTGCCGGCAGGGTAGGTGACTTTATAATCTGTGCCTTCTTTTAAACGATTACCCATGACATTGGTGATTGTGATTTTCGGCGTTTTCACCTTACCGTCATAAAGATATTCTCTTTGTAAGTCGATAGATTTAACCTTATAGATCGGAGCAATCAAAGTACCGTGAGTAATCGGAGAGTGGATATCTCCATAATTCAAATTACATTCCGTGTAATTGGTACAGACATTTGCTATAATGCCGTCCATGGTTTCTTCATCGCCGCCGAGAGTTTCAAACATATAGGCTATTCCACCGTCATCATAAATTGCCCAGGCAGGATATCGCACTACTTCATAATGGTGTTCCCAGCCGGGCACCGTCTCGTGACCCTCGACAAAACAATCACAGTTTATGCAATAAGTTCCGGCTGAATATCCGTCTCTTTCGCAACCCGGGCTCTCAGCCGGTATCCATTGGGTTTCATGGTCCGTGCAATGCACTTTCAGCTCTTTTCCATGGCGTTCTTTAAAATTAGTGAGAACCTCATCCCAAGTAATTTTGTAGCCGCTTTTTGCAACCTCATTCCATTGTTCGGTTGTTCCGTTAAAAATAATGGCCTCAAAAGAATAGTAATCAAATAAACCACTCAATCTGAAACTTTTGAGTGATGCAGGCAAGTAGATATATTTCAGATTATAACAACTTGAATTAACATGTTCGACCGCTTCAAGGCCTTCGCTGTAAGTTACTTTTTCCAGTGCCAAACAATTACAATAATCAAAGTAAGACGAATCTTTTACGCTACCGGGTATTGTGATCTCTTTAAGGGATTTTAGGCAACAAAAAGTATTCGGCTCTATATATGTCACTGTTTCCGGCAGAGCAACACTTTCTATACTCGAATAATTTGCATCGTGATGACTTCCTACAGCTAAAATCATCGTTACGGTTTTTCCGTCTATTTCAGAAGGAATTTCAATATTTACGCTATTGTCTTTATAATATCCTTTAAATGCTGCTGTGCCATCTGGAAGAGTTTCGTAACTATAATAACCGTCGGCAGACATCTCAGCGCCGGCTACAACGAAAAGAGATAAGATAAGGAAAAGGGAAACCAATGTAATTTGGAATAGCTTGGATATTTTTTTCATGTTTTTTACCTCGATTTTAAAAATTTTATAAGTTTCTAAAGTGAAAGTATTTCGTATGGAGTTATCCTATATAGTTACATCCTCAACCCACCTTTTTTGAAATATCGCCTTCATATTGTATCAATATTGCAAATAAAAAGCAACCATATAATTGAGAAATCAGAAACTCAATGTGATAGATCGGTGAAATTTTAGGAAAGAAATTATAAAGAATTGTGAAATCATGGAAATTCACAATGTCTGTGATTCCTCAGCAAAACGCTCCCATTCCATCATGGCTTTGTCCAGTTCATTTTGCGTCGTGGTCAGATTGTCTTGCAGTTCTGTGAGGCGCACATAATCGCTTTGTACTTCAGGATCTTCCAGCTGTGACTGTATGGCGTTCATCTTGTTTTCGAGCTCTTCCACCAGTTCTTCGGCTTTTTTCAGGGCACGCTCGCGCCGCGCCTTTTCCTTTAAAGGTGTGGTGTAGCTCTTTTTTTGTGTGCTTTCTCGTGGCATTTTAGCGGTGTTTTCTTCCTCAGGGCAGGGGAGAGCCTGCGCCTGCTCATACTCCTCATAACCGAAGTTATAGAGCTTGGTTTCGCCCTTTTCAAAGGATAGAATCTTATGGGCCACCTGCTTGATAAAATATCTGTCATGCGAAACGAACAGCAGCGTTCCCTCATATCCAGTCAGGAGGTTTTCGAGGGTTTCCTTGCCGACGATATCCATGTGGTTGGTCGGCTCGTCAAGGATCAGGAAATTTGGCCGGTGCATGAAAATTTTACACAGAGCCAGGCGGACCTTTTCGCCGCCGGAGAGCATATTCACAGTCTTGAATACATCTTCACCGGTGAAAAGAAAGGCGCCCAGGGCGCTCCTGGCGCGGAAATCACCGATATTCGGAAACTCTTCGAGAAAATCCTCAAGAACAGTGCAGTTGCTCGTGTACTGGGCCATTTGCTGATCAAAGTAGCCGATTTTGGTGGAGCCGCCGATGATGAACTGACCGGAAAGTGGGGGAATGGCACCGACTAAAGTTTTCAGCAGAGTGGATTTGCCGAGACCGTTTCCGCCGATGATGCCCACATGTTCGCCGCGTTTGATTTCAAAATTAACGCAGGAAAGCTCACTGTCATAACCGATAGAAAGATTTCTGACAGTGAGTACATCGTTTACGCTTCTGACAGTTGGTTGGATTTCCGAATGAAAAGTCCGCAGATCATAGCTTTCGGGCGGTTCGATTAAGTCCATTTTTTCCAGCTGTTTGAGCTTTGACTGCGCCATGGCGGCCTTTGTGGGTTTATATCGGAACCGTTCAATCAATTCTTTGAGCCGGGCGATTTCCTTTTGCTGCGCTTCATAATCCTTGGCCTGCTGCTCACGCAGAGATTTTTTCTGCTGCTGAAAGGCGGTGTAATTACCGTTATATTTGAAGGTTTTTCCGTGTTCGATTTCATAGACTGTATTGACGGTCTTGTCTAAAAACATTCGGTCATGAGAGACGATAACAACCGCTTTTTTATAAGCTGAGATATAGTCTTCGAGCCATTTCACGGCTTCCACATCGAGATGGTTCGTGGGCTCGTCCAATAAGAGCAAATCCGGCTTGGAGAGGAGCAATTTCAGAAAGGCGATCTTCGTCCGCTGACCGCCGGAAAAATCCGACAAAGGCTTGGACTTGTCTTCCTGAGAGAAACCAAAGCGTTTGATAGCGGCTTCGTATTCTTTCTCAAAGTAAAAACCGCCGGCATTGGTAAACACATCTAATAATGCCGTATACTCGGTAATATTCTCTTCAGTCGGCGCTTCCTCCATCAGCCTATGAAGATCTTCAAGACGAACCTTCATGTCGATAATGTCACGATAGGCGCTACGGATTTCATCGAGAAGTGTCAGACTGTTATCCTGAAAGGTCATCTGACTGAGGGTACCGATAACCGGATTTCCTGACGCTAAAAAATAGCTGTCAAGATTCGGATTGTCTTTTGATATTTTCAGTTCACCGGCAATCAGACGCAGAAGCGTTGTTTTACCACAGCCGTTTCTGCCGACGATTCCGATTTTGCTTTCCGTATTGATTTCGAGGTTCACTTTTTTTAAAATCGGTTCACCGGATAAATCAACCACGCCGTTTTGTATTTTGATCTGCATAACCTTATAAATCCTTATCCATATTTTTCTCGTCAATTTTATCACAGTTACCGCAAGAATACAACTCTTTTCCCACAACGCAACGAAAAGGGAGTATAACCGATATCGGCAGAAACATTGACTATTAACTATACAAAATCAATATTTTCTATAGTAAAGGGGAGTAGGTCATTCAAAAAAATGCGATGCGGTTATCCATGACACTTTTTGATTCATTCTGAATAAGTTTCTCATACATACCGTTCATTTAGGTATTCATAAAGTTAATTCTTTGTTGTTACTGAATTTCGTTGATTGAGAATAATTAATTCTTTGGTTCGCAATCTTTGTGGTTGACATTTAAAATCTCTGCGATTCATTCAATATCAAGGGCTTAATTGAAATAATCTGATTGAATATAAATAATCTGATTAAATTACAGATCGTTTAAAATTAAAGATTCATTATATAGTCAAAGATGTCAGTCTGTATTGTATGTCAATTTCAAAGAATTAATCTATCTAAGTTTGAGTTTCATAAAGCCGCTTAATAAGCATGATACTTTATAATAAACTGTGATAAATATAACAAGTATATCACTAATTATAATGATTCATTCAGTAATCTATATTGTTTACGGATAAAGGAAAAAATTAACTTTTCCCCTTGACAAATCGAAAATATTTTGTATAGTTGATAGTGTAACCGATTATAAAAGGAGTTGACAAAATTGTCCGGCTATATCGACAGAACGCTGCTTCCGCCGCTGGTGGACGAATATATCAGCGAGCTTCTTGTGGTCAAAGCAAGAAGCAAATTAACCGTAAATGAATATATATCCGATTTGCGGCTTTTCTTCCGTTTCCTGGCGGCAAAAGAAAAAAACATCTCTCCCGATGAACTGCCTGAGGACTATGACCTGTCCGGCTATGACGCCGAATTCATGGCGACCGTCACCCTGAGAGATGTCAATAATTTTCTGATTTATTGCAGTGATTCCCGAACCAATACGGCCACAACAAGAGCCAGAAAGGCTTCCTCAATAAGGGGCTATTTTCATTATATTTCCGACAAAATGCACTATATTGATCATAATCCTGTATCGCAGCTGCAGGTGGCTCCCTCGAAGAAAAAACTGCCGAAATACTTAACCCTTGAGCAAAGCATTGCGCTTCTGGAGAGTGTGACCGAGCCAAATAAGGAACGGGACTACTGCATCCTGACCATTTTTCTCAACTGCGGTCTGCGTTTATCCGAGCTGGTGGGTCTGAATGTGACGGATATCGACCTGAAAAATAAAACTATGATCGTTACCGGTAAAGGAAGCAAGCAGCGTATGATTTATCTGAATCGGGCCTGTGTTCTGGCACTGGAAAGCTATCTACGAGTGCGTCCCGCAGGCTCATTAAAAGGCCCCGACAGAAATGCGCTTTTTATCAGCAGACTGAATAAACGCATGGGCAGACAGTCTGTACAGCTCATGGTCTATAAATATCTGGAAAAGATCGGACTGGACGGTCAGCACTATTCGGTTCATAAGCTCCGTCACACAGCCGCCACGCTGATGTATCAGCACGGCGATGTCGATGTTTTGGTGCTCAAGGAAATGCTGGGACATGAAAACCTTGCCACGACGGAGATCTATACGCATATTGAAAACAAGCAGCTTCGTGAAGCTGCCATGAAAAATCCTCTCAGCATGGAAGAGACGGATTCAAGCGGAGAAAGTGAATAAGCCTGAAAAGCAGAGAATCATCAGGAAGTCCACAAGGGATGAAATAGTCAACAATATAAAAATAATCAGCAAGCGTAGTGCGTATTTCAAAAGATCGACTTTACCCTCCCGGCTCTGCCGGACTGCACCTCGTATTTCAAGGCTCGTTTTATAGCAGTTCTGCGTCAATAATATCATGGCAAAAATCAGAATCACTTTTCCCGGGAAAAACACCAGCAGACAGTATTCAATGCCTTTCAGACCGAGAGAATGAAAAATATACACGGTCAAAAAACCAAGACCGAGACTTTTGATAAAAGTCAGCGCAAAGACCGCCGGCGCACCTGCATAACAGATTCCGCAAAAGATCATGGCGATGAAATAGGGTGAAAGACTGATAAACAGACCGGAGAAGATTTCAATATTGCTTTTATCGGAAAAGTCGGTCGCAAACGAGAGGAAAACCTTCGTTAAATCTTCCGTAATCCCCTCCCCTGCCGTGAGAGAAAGCAGACTGCCGGCAATGATTCCAAAAAGGATCGGCAAAGCAGCTATCATGGCGGATTTCGCGTCTGTACTGAAAGAGGGCTTTCTGATTTTTTTTGCGGCTATCACCGCACTGATTTTCAATTATCTTCTCCTTTTTTGTTTCTTATTGACCGCTGATATTCCTCCCAGCGCACCGGCGGCCAACAAAGCAGCAGTAATAATCGGAAGATGCAGCGACACCGAAAAATTATTGATCAGCAATGAAATGAGTAAGAATAGTACATTCATCGGAAGTGTGAACAAGAGCCCCACAATCAGCCCTTTTTCTTTCAGCTTTCTTCCGGAAAAATATGCCGTTGCAAATGCGGCAAGACACAAGGCCCCACAGGAAAGAATGAAGTCATATTTCCGTCCGAGGTCAGCCGCGATCGAAATATAAGCTGCCCCCATGAAAAGAAGCAGATACACGATCAAGGCGAAGATCTGGCAAAAAGCAAATATTTTCAGAATTTGTCTGTCGCCTTTTCTTTCGGCGGATTTGTTCTTTCCTGCAGTTTTTTTGATAGTCATCACAAAAAGCCCCCTCATATTCATCTGATACATGAATATGAAAGGGGCTTGTTTTTTATGACGATTATGGCTCAGTCCTCTTTTTTCTTGGACTTGGCGGCTTTTTTCTCAGCCTTAGCTTTTTCGGCAGCTGCTTTGGCGGCTTCTCTTTCAGCCTGCAGTCTCTCATTTGCCGTGTTGTTGGACTGAACGGCCCAGCGTGTGATCTGCATTCTGTTTCTGTCTGCGCCGGTTTCGATGATCAGGTGATTTTCTTTCACGACAACGATCTTTCCGCAAATTCCGCCGATGGTTGTGATGTCATCACCGACCTCGACAGCGTTGCGCATTTCCTGCTCTTCCTTCTGTCTCTTTTTCTGCGGACGGATCATCACAAAATACATAATGGCAAACATAGCCACGAGCATAATAATCATGGATGCCGGGTTCTGGCTGCCGCTTGTTGATGCTGTTAAAAGAATCATGAATCTTTCCTCCAATTAAAATACTGAAAGGTATTATATCAGATTATGGCGTAGTATATCAAGTAAATATACAAAATATTTACATCTTTTTCATATAAAATGCTTTAAATGCGTCTGTCGAGTAAATCAACATATTTTTCTTTGAACTGCTCAAAAGAATCCTCGTCAATAGCCCTTCTGATTCGTTCCATCAGATTGTTATAAAAATACAGATTATGAATCACGCAAAGCCGCATAGCCAGCATTTCCTTTGCCTTGAAAAGGTGCCTGATATAGCTTCTGGAGAAACGCCGACAGGTGGGACAGTCACACGCCGGGTCAATGGGTAAGGGATCCTTTTCATACTTTTTGTTGTTGATGTTGATAATGCCCTCGTTGGTGTTCAGGTGTCCGTGGCGGGCATTTCTGCTCGGCATGACGCAGTCGAAAATATCCACTCCCCTGCTGACGCCCTCGATGATGTTTCCCGGCGTTCCCACGCCCATGAGATAGCGTATTTTATCCTTGGGCATATATTCTTCGACGGCCGAAATAATGCGGTACATATCTTCTTTTGGCTCGCCGACGGCGAGACCGCCGATGGCATAGCCGTCCAGGTCAAGCTCCGCGATCTCTTTCATGTTTTCCACGCGGAGATCGTCATAGGTGCTGCCCTGATTGATGCCGAAAAGCAGCTGATTTTTGTTGACGGTATCAGGAAGATCATTCAGTCTGTCCATTTCCGCCTTGCAGCGCTTGAGCCAGCGCACGGTTCTTTCGCATGACTGCTTGGCGTATTCATACTTCGCAGGGTTCTCCACACATTCGTCGAAAGCCATGGCGACTGTCGAGCCGAGGTTTGACTGAATCTGCATGCTTTCCTCAGGGCCCATGAATATTTTTCTGCCGTCAACATGAGAATTAAAGGTTACGCCTTCCTCTTTGATCTTTCTCAGCTGCGCCAAAGAAAAAACCTGAAAGCCGCCACTGTCGGTGAGAATGGGGCCGTCCCATGTGGTGAAAGCATGTAGCCCACCCATTTCTCTGACCAGTTCATCGCCGGGTCTGACATGAAGATGATAGGTGTTGGAGAGCATAATCTGACACTTGATTTCTTTCAGATCCTCGGCGGAAAGCGCGCCCTTGATGGCGCCGCAGGTGGCAACATTCATAAAAGCCGGCGTCTGTACTGTTCCGTGAACGGTGACAAACTCACCACGCCTTGCTTTTCCGTTGGTTTTCAGTAGTTTATACATGGATTTTTACCTCAGAAATACAGCGTCACCGAAAGAGAAAAATCTGTACTTCTCTTCCACGGCAACCCGATAGAAATTCATGGTGTTCTCATAGCCGCAGAAAGCGCTGACCAGCATGATCAGCGTACTTTCGGGCAAATGGAAATTCGTAATCAGCGCGTCGATACACTTAAACTCATAGCCGGGGTAAATGAAAATATCCGTCCAGCCCTCGCTCTCCTCGATTTTGCCGTGAAAGGTGGCAACGGATTCGAGGGTGCGGCAGCTCGTGGTACCGACGGCAATCACACGACCTCCATTGGCTTTGGTGTCGTTGATCAGCTTCGCTGTCTCCGCCGGTAACCAATAGTGTTCGGAGTGCATATGATGTAGAGAAATGTCCTCCTCCTTGACCGGCCGGAATGTTCCGAGCCCCACATGAAGTGTTACATAACCGATATGGACGCCTTTTCCTTTCAGCTTTTCCATCAGTTCGTCTGTGAAGTGCAGACCCGCTGTCGGCGCTGCTGCTGAGCCGAGCTCCTTGGAATAAACCGTCTGATAACGCTCCTTATCCTCTAATTTTTCCGTAATATACGGTGGCAGAGGCATCTGACCGATCTCATCAAGGATATTGTAAAAATTGCCGTTATAAGTAAATTTCACCAGTCGGTTGCCGCCGTCAAGAATGTCTACGACCTCTCCATTTAAAAGTCCCTCGCCGAAGGTGAAGCAGGAGCCGATCCGTGCTTTTTTGCCGGGGCCTGCAATGGTCTCCCAGATATCATCGCCGCGGTTAGAGAGCAAGAGAAATTCTACTCTGGCACCGGTGTCAACCTTGATACCGTAAAGTCTTGCCGGCAAAACGCGGGTATTATTCAGGATCAGACAGTCCCCGGGATTGATTTCATCCAAGATATCTCGAAAATGTCTATGCGCGATATCACCGGTCTTTTTGTCAACGATCATCAACCGCGAGCTGTCTCTGGGTTCAACGGGATGTTGGGCGATCAGTTCTTTCGGTAAATCATAAAAAAAGTCAGATTTATTCATGAAAAGTCCTTCCAAATGCAGGAAAAGTCAATTATAGGCAAAAAAACCGTAAAAATAAATTGACTAATCCGTCTTTAAGTGATATTATATAAATCATAACTCATATTATAGTGCATATTGACGAAATAAGCAACAGTTTTATGCAAAATAATAAGGAATAAAAATCTTGATAAAAAAGAAGGTGCTTTCAATGAAAAAGTATAAGGTTGGTATTATCGGTGCCACGGGTATGGTGGGTCAGCGCTTTGCAACCATTCTGGAAAATCACCCCTGGTTTGAAGTTGTCTGCCTGGCAGCAAGCTCCCGTTCAGCCGGCAAAACCTATAAGGAAGCCGCAGGCGACAAGTGGAGAATTGCCGAAAAGATGCCGGAATCCATGGAAAACATGATCATTAAAGACGCTACGGGTGATATTGCAGAAATTGCTTCTATGGTTGACTTTGTTTTCTGTGCCGTTGACATGAAAAAAGATGAAATCAAAGCCCTCGAAGAGGCTTACGCGAAAGCGGAATGCCCCGTTGTTTCCAATAACAGCGCCCACAGAGGAACCCCCGATGTTCCCATGGTTGTGCCCGAAATCAACGCTGACCACATCAAAGTGATCGACAGCCAGAGAAAGCGTCTGGGAACCAAAAGAGGCTTTATCGCCGTCAAGTCAAACTGCTCTCTTCAGAGCTATGTGCCGGCCATTTATCCCCTCGATAAGAAGTACGGCATCAGCGAGGTTCTCGTCTGCACCTATCAGGCTATCTCCGGCGCAGGTAAAAACTTCGACAGCTGGCCGGAAATGATCGACAATGTGATCCCCTATATCGGCGGCGAGGAAGAAAAAAGCGAACAGGAGCCTCTCAAGCTCTGGGGTAGGGTCGATGGCGATGTGATCGTCAACGCCACGAAGCCGGCTTTCACGGCTCAGTGCATCAGAGTGCCCGTCTCCGACGGACACATGGGCGCCGTCTTTATGAGATTTGCCGACGGCAAAAAGCCCTCAAAGCAGGAGATCATCGATACTTGGACTTCCTATGCCGGCAGAGCGCAGGAGCTCGAGCTTCCCTCGGCTCCCAAGCAGTTCCTCCATTATTTCACCGAGGATAATATGCCCCAGACGAAGCTCAACCGCCAACTGGAGAAAGGCATGGCTGTTTCCATCGGCAGACTTCGTGAGGACACACAGTATGACTATAAATTCGTTTGCCTTTCACACAACACCCTCAGAGGAGCCGCAGGCGGAGCCGTGCTTCTTGCCGAGCTTCTTGCCGCTGAGGGCTACATGGACTAAGGAGGGTCCGAAACATGAAACCAATCTTTGTTGGCAGCGGAGTGGCCATCATCACTCCCTTCGACAAGGACGAAAAAATTGATTTCGACAGGTTTCAAAAGCTTATAGAATTTCAAATTGCAAACAAAACCGATGCTATTATTGTTTGTGGGACAACAGGTGAAGGCTCTACCCTGAGCACACAGGAGCGTCTAAAGCTGTTTTCCTTTGCCGCAGAAAAGGTTGCAGGCCGTGTGCCTGTGATCGGCGGCACAGGCAGTAATAGCACTTCTTTTTCACTGAATCTGGCGAAAGAGGCCGAAAAGACGGGCATTGACGCTCATCTGATGGTTACGCCCTACTACAATAAAACATCGCAAAACGGCCTGATTCGCCATTATTTTACCCTGGCTGATGAACTGAATAAACCGATCATCGTCTATAATGTGCCCGGCCGGACAGGCATGAATATCACGGCCGAAACCTATAAGAAGCTCTCGGAGCATCCGAATATCCGCGGCGTTAAGGAAGCCGACAATAATATCACGAAACTGACGAAAGCCATCGGCCTATGCGGCAAAAATCTGGACTTTTACATAGGCAATGATGATATGATCTGCGCGTCGGCTTTTCTCGGCTGTAAAGGGGTCATTTCCGTGCTGTCTAACATTTTACCGCTATACACGCACAATATGACCATAAAGGCGCTCAAAGGGGAAAACAGAGAAGCCGTTGCCATGCAAAACCGCGCCATGCCGCTGATCGATGCACTTTTCAGTGATGTTAATCCCATTCCCGTGAAGCATGCCATGAAATATCTGAAAATGGACAGCGGTATTTTAAGACTGCCTCTTTGCGAAATGCAGGAAGAAAAAGCAGAAAAATTAGAAAGATGTTTATATGAATTTTTCGATTACAGCGATATGATGATTGATCATTATCTATAATTTAACGCAAAATCCCGGCTTGATCAGAGCCGGGATTTTCTGTCAATACTATTGGTTTTCCTTGAGAACATAACACCCGTAAAAATATCGGTAACCTGTGGGCGCAACATAAAGTCCGGAAAGACGGCTGTCAAACAGATAGCTGTCGCCGCCAAAGACAATCGGCATAATACAGCCGTTCTCCATCAGCAGATCTTCGGCAAAATGCAGAAGTGTTGTTCTTTTTTCGCCGTCGGTACAGTCATAAATATCCTCCACCAGACTGTCATAGCTCCGGGACCAGGTGACATTACTTACCTTGAAATTGAAGCCGTAAGGAACAAGATCAAGGGAATAGATCCGCGCCTTTGCCGCTTCACCGGTGCCGAGACCGGAAAAGTTCACGATACTATTGCTTGTCCACATTTCGAGCATCATCAGCGGATCCAAATTAACGGAAAGCGCCTCAGTCTGAATGAGCGTAAAATCACCGGTGGAAACAGCCTTTCTCAGCTCTTGATCATTCATTTCATGCAGCTCCACGGGGATACCGACAGCATCAAGAGCCGCCTTGAAATAGAGGGCTAAGTCTCTGCTGCCACTGCTGCTGTAAACATAATCAATCACAGGAAAATCGGTGAAGCGACCCTCAGCCGCATCGAAGTGATAATATTTCCGGAGCGTTTTCACGGCGTTGTTATAATTTCTGTCATAGGCTTCGGCTGAAACATCGCTGTAACCGCTGTAATCCTCCCAGCCTGCCGAAAGATAAAACTCCGATCCGTCATCATTTTTCAGCCCACGGGGAATAAAGGAAGAGGCAGGCAAATGATCGGTGCCGAAGATACTCTCCGACACATAACTGCGGTCAATCATCAGACTGATCGCCTTTCTCACTTCCTCCAAGGCGGTCATCGCTTCGGAATCACTGCGCTGACTGCTTTCGGGAAGAATATTCCGATTGATGTTCCAGCAAAGGAATGAGGTTTCCGGCACAACGGAAGTCAACCGATCGCCGGGAAATTCCTCAACAAGAGGTCTGTATTCGTCTGATTGGTTCAAAGAAATAAACTGACAGTCCCCTTTTCTGTAGGCCTCTGCCGTCGAAGCAGCTTCAGCGGAAAAGCGGACGGATACCTCCGGCATCGTCACATCGGCGGCATTATGATAATACTTATTCTGTTTCAGCAGGATATTCTGCTCACCGTTCATCACGGGAATATAGGGCCCATTACAGAAGAAAGTGTCGCTATCATCGGGCAGGCGTTCATAGGAAGCGTCTGAACGCAAGGGAGCAAAAGCAGGATCGGCTAAGAGCTCGTTCCAGCATCCGCTATCTTTTTTCAGCGTCACCGAAAGAGTACGCTTA
>JAQXMV010000013.1 GCA_029013165.1 Oscillospiraceae bacterium
GGCGACCTGAGCGTCATGATGAATTCCATCACCGCCGCACAGCACAGCCATGACTTCATCTACCGCGGCTGGGAGGTAAAGAGCCACGGCAACGATTTATCCCACGCGATTCTGAGGGGATATGTCGATGAAAACGGCACCTCATACCCCAACTATCATTATGAAGATCTTCTTCGTCTCTTTAATCTTTATCAGGCAAGACCGGATCTGAAAAACCCTGCCGTTATCGTGGATACGAACCACGCGAATTCCGGTAAGCATTATCTCGAGCAGCCCAGAATTGCCAAGGAAATTATTCATTCCTGCCGCCATAACAAGGATATCGACAGCATGGTCAAGGGCCTGATGATCGAAAGCTATATTGAAGACGGTGCGCAGAAAATCTGTGACGGCATCTATGGTAAGAGTATTACCGATCCCTGCCTCGGATGGACGAAGACGGAAAAGCTGATATATGAACTGGCAGAGCTCTATTAATCGCAGTGGTTCTTTTTCACTGAGGTTGATTTCATTACCGAATTCTGTTTGTATAATTTAAATAAATAGTGAAAAATGTTAAAAAATTATTGACAAAACAGTCACTATGGCGTAAAATGTATAACATAAAGAGTGGAGTTGTTTAAAACTCTTTAAGTGAAATCAACGGAGGTGAATCACAATGGAAGACATGCTCATTTCTGTTCAGGAGTCAACAGGTATCTCTTTGCAGGCTGTTGTTGACTTCATCAAAATGATTTTTGCACAGATTCTCGGCCTCATCGGTGTCACGTTCCCGATGCCCTATTAATTTGTGACAAAAGTGTGATTTTTGTCTATCATTTGTAAACGATTGATTAGTATATTATTAAAAATAATTACAGATGATTGACAGAATACAAAAAATAGGTTAAAATGTGCTTAACTAATTTTAGGAGGTAAAAGGCTATGCAGAACATTATCGCTATGTTTGCTAGATTCATCATCAGCATCCTTACCATTTTTGGTGTCAGCACTGACAACCTTCCCGGTTGGCTTAAGGATCTTATTAAAGAGCCCGAAGTTGATGATACCACAGCTTCAGTTGTTGCTTAATCGGTAACAATTCACAGAATGTCGCTCCGTCCGAAAGGCGGAGCGTTTTCTGATTTATTTGAATGAAAACAATCCGAAAATTTCGTTAAAAATCGAAAGAAAAAAAATGTAAAAAAATTGTCGATAATTATTGACATTTTGTGAACGGCGTGTATAATAATAAGTGTAGTTTGAGGACTACGAAATATTAAATACGGAGGAAACAATAATGGAACAGTTCGTACAGGCTCTTACCGATCTTTTCAATAAGATTTGGGCTCTCATCAAAGATATTCTTCAGAGCTCAGGCGTTATCAAAGGCGACGAAGAAGCTGCTGCTTAATGAAGCAAAGCGATCCCACCCGAAAGGGTGGGATTTTCTTTTTGTTAAAGATTTATTCGTGACATCAGGCAAAAGTATTAATTATAATAAATTTTTCTCATACTTTCTTTATGTGTATTGACAAAAGGCAACACAATGTTTAAAATTATACTATAATTATGAAAAGCGAAGGAGGTAAGAAATATGGAGATTTTCGACAAGTTCGAAGAGTTCATCTGGAAGATTTACAACATGATCGCAGATATACTTCTTGTTTTCGGTATTGAAATCCAGAAGCATGCCGAAACCGAGACCACTGCACAGGCATAAGTTCAGAAATGAAAACGAAAAAGTTCCCGCCCGCAGGCGGGACTTTTTTATGTCCTTTTTCAAAAAACTCTTACGATATTCTTACGGGAAGCTTACGATTTTTATTTTCTGTTGACCCGGGGTCTGCAGAAATATATAATCAGTTCAAAGGATAAAAAGGAGACAGAAAAAGAAAATGAAAAGTGCCGTGAAAAAGATAGTAACCGCCCTTTTGGTGTTGTGCTTTGCTGTGTGTGTTTATGTTTTGGGTGTGAATTTTTATGTCGTCGGCAGTCAGAAAGACCGGATCGTAAGCCGTCAGCAGGCGCAGCAGCTTGATGATGTTGATTATATCCTTGTGCTCGGCTGCGGCATTAAGGGCAACCGACCCTCCCACATGCTTGAGGACAGACTCCTTGAGGCCTTGGCTATTGCCGATGGCGGTCAGGACTGTAAAGTGATCCTTTCGGGGGACAACAGCGGTGACAGCTACAATGAGGTCGGCGTCATGAAAAACTATATGCTGGAAAAGGGCTTCGATGAAGAGCGTATTATCACAGACGATACCGGCTTTTCCACGGGAGAGAGTATCGAGAATGCCGGTGAAAAATATGACGCCGAAAAAATTATTATCGTGACGCAGCATTTTCATGATTACAGAGCGCTTTTTATTGCACAGCGTATGGGAATTGACGCCGTCGCCGTGGCCTCTGATCCGCGGCAATACAGCACATGGCTCTGGAGCAATATCAGGGAAGTGGCGGCACGGAACAAGGACTTCATCAAATACACTTTTTTCTTCGGTTAACGCAGGAAGTTCTTACATTATTGTCATAGTTTTTTGTGCGTAATGTCCCATGGAATCATTGAAAATATGTACCCGATTTGTTATAATGGAGTTGAAAAAAACAATCGGGGTGAGAATATGAAGAAAATAATCGTGATCGGTTGTCCCGGCAGCGGCAAGACAACGCTGTCCATCGAACTGGCGAAGAAGCTGAATTTGCCTCTTGTTCATCTGGATTCCCTGCGTTGGAGAGACAACTGGGTGCCTGTAGCAAGAGAGGAATTTGACAAGGCTGTTGTGGCGGCAATGGAAAAACCCGAATGGATTATCGACGGCAACTACAATCGCACCATACCCTTGAGACTCAGCTACTGCGATACGGTGGTTTTTCTTGATTTTCCCACGGTGGTCAGCTTCGGCTCTGCCGTCAAAAGGCTGGCAACCGGTTATGGGAAAAGCCGTCCTGAGTTTGGCGGAGAGTGTCCCCGGCGGGTGGATCCGAAGTTTTTTGATTTTATCCTCAAATTTAACCGGAAGCACCGGCGAAAATATTATGAGCTTTTCAAAAAATATCCCAATGTTGAGGTTATCGTTCTGAAGAACCGCAAGCAGGTTTCAGCGTTTCTGGATTCACTTTAATATCAGCAACGGTTCAAACTGCTACGCTTGTTATTGTATTAGTCTTTTGCTGCGATACATAAAAATGAAACCGATACATCGGAATTTGTAGGAGGAGTATGATATGAAAAAGAAGAAAATGGCCATTGTCATAGCGATTGCGATTACACTGGTGGCTTTGCTGACTCCTATTCGCATGAACTTGAAAGACGGCGGGAGTGTTCGGTATAAATCTTTGGTTTACGAAGTAACAAAAATTCATCGGTTTGCACCTGAAGCAGATGGCGTGAAGCCTTATATTGACGGATTTGAGGTGAAAATACTTGGTATGACCATTTATAAGGTAACATTCTAGTAACTTCCGGTTTATCGTTCCGCAACAATTTAATCTGTTTGTAGCCGTTTCCTTTGAATAAAGCACGAAAAACACCCCTCCGTATGATCCTTTCAATCATACGGAGGGTTCACTGCTTTATGGACACTGCCCATCGGTGGTGTCATTTTTTATTCAACTGTTTATTTCATCGCGAGGATCTCTTTGATCGGTTCGGCAAAGCATTTTGGCACGCCGGGCAGTTCATCGTCGAGTCGCTTGAGGTAGCCGTTGAAAAGTACTTTTTTCAGGTTGTTGTCCTGCTGATATTTTGTCACAAGCTCGATGACCATTTCTCTCTTGTCCCTGTTTTTTCTTGCGGTGATGGCTATGAGTGAAACCTTGACCTGACTGTCAGGTGTGATGTCTTCCAGATCCATGAAAATCTTTCCGTGCTGATAGGTGACAGGCGCCTTGATTTTCTTTCCGTCCACCGTGACTTCTATGCTCTCGGCGGCAGAGATATCCTCGAAAATGAGGGTGTAATTTCTCTTTTTAGGCAGTGTGGAGTGGTTGCCCTCGGCAGGGGCAATGGTGAAAGTGACATTCTTGACCGCCTCACGGATTTTGAAACGGGTAATGGCGCTGTTTCCGTTTTTGTAGCTTGTGGTCTCTCCGTCGTCCTCATAAAGCTCGAAGCAGTTGTTGCCGCGGAAAATGCGCAAAGTCATGTCAGCGGGGTTTTTCCAGTTGTTGTGTCTGTCGTCCTTGGCGAGGGGAATGATAGCGCCCTCTTTCGCCAGGACCGGTATGCTCCTGATGTCGCGGAACATGGTGACGAAGCCGTCTCCCTCATAGATGTTGCCGGTGTAAATGTCCGTCCAACGGCCTTTCGGCAGCCAGACTCTGACAGAGGCCAGATTGGTTTTCGGGTTTTTCTTGGAGGTGATGGGAGCCACCATAAGCTCCGAGCCGAAGAAATACTGATTTTTCACCTCGTATGCCGCTTTCTCCTCCGGATACTGATAGTACATCGGCTCACACAGCGCAATACCCTGCTTGTGGGTGCGGTAATTCATGGCATAAAGATAGGGGATCATTGCATGGCGCTCACGCAGACAGCGCACGGCGATCTCTTCACTCTCGAAGCAGTTTTTCCACGGCTCTTTGCCCATGAATTCATTGCTTGTGGAATGCAGACGCATAATGGGACTGTAAAGACCGTACTG
>JAQXMV010000014.1 GCA_029013165.1 Oscillospiraceae bacterium
CTTTGCTCAGAGAAATCCTGAGCGCCGGCATTGTCGGCATTGGTACGGCTCTATTCTTGGCGCTTTGGATTAGCCGAGAGGTGGTTTTGTTCCGAAACCGCAGAGGTGTTTCCGGTTTCAGTCCGGTGGCGCAGAAAGTGAAAATAACCGCATAAGTTCTGCCTTTTTGCCGAGCACTCTTTCTGAGAGGGCTTGGTTTTTTGCGACTGAAAATAAATGAAAAGGTGGAAAATTGCAATGATAAGTATAAAGGGTGTGTCAAAGCAGTTCGCCAATGAAACTGCCATTGACTACCGTGATTTGGAATTTAAAGAGGGCAGCAGCTATATGCTGCTGGGTGCTTCCGGCTGCGGCAAATCAACGTTGCTGAATATGATCGCCGGCATTCTGACGCCTGAAACGGGCAGTATTGAAATCGGCGGCGAGGATATGACCAAAAAGAGCCAAAAGGAAAAGGATAGGTTCAGAATTGAAAAGATCGGTTATATTTTTCAGGACTTTAAGCTGATTCCGGAAATGACCGTCATGGATAACATCGGTATTCTGCGCCTGGAAAAGGTGGATATTTCCGGCGCCGATGAGGTGCTGAAATCTCTCGGTATCCTTGACAAGAAAAACAAGAAGGTCAAATTCCTCTCGGGCGGCGAAAAGCAGAGAGTCGCCATTGCCAGGGCGATCGTCAAAAAACCTGACATCATTCTGGCTGATGAGCCTACGGGCAATCTGAATTTTGCCATCGGTGAAGCTGTCATTCAGCAGCTTACGGAGATTTCCAAGGGCAAAACCCTCATCGCCGTCACCCACGACGAAAGACTCGGCAAATACTTTGATTTCATCATTGACATGAACGAAGTGACGGGAGGTAGACGCGATGTTTAAGTTTGCACTGAAAAATATGGCGATCAAAAAAGTGAAAATTGTGCTGATCGTCATTTCCATCGTTATCTCTGCCTGCGTCGGAATTCTGGCTTATAATATTTCCGAGCAGATTGACAGCGGATTTAAAACCACGGCCGGATATTATGACATGATTATCGGCCCCTCCGGCAGCGCAACACAGCTGGCCATGAACACCATGTTCTTCACCGAAAAGCCTCTCGGCACGATTTCCTATGAATATGTCGAGGAGCTTCAGCAGGATATGCGGGTCAATAAGGTGGTGCCTTTCACCATGGGTGACTCCTATAACGGTGCAAAAATCGTCGGCACTACTCCGGATTTTCTTGAGGGCAAGCAGGTGGCCGACGGCGAGATGTATGATGAAAAGTTTGAATGTGTGGTCGGCAGTGCCGTGGCGGAAAAGTACGGGCTTTCTCTTGGTGACAGTCTGATCACCTCCCACGGACTGGCTGAGGGCGGAAGTGAGCATGAGGGCAATCCGCTGACCGTTGTGGGAATCCTCAAATCCACCAAGACGGCCTATGATAATGTGATTTTCACGCCCATCGAGACGGTCTGGGCCACCCACGATCATGAAGAAGAGGGCGAGGAAGAAGAGCATGAGGAGCACGCTGAGCACGGTGAGATCTGTGCCATTCTTGTCAAAAGCAAGAGCTTCAACAGCTATAATGCTCTGAAAACCCAATACAGCGAAAATACGAAGCTCCTGGTCATCAACCCCTCGGAGGTTCTGAGAGAGGTGCTGGAAAATGTTGACATGAGCACGAAGATTGTTTATATTCTCTGCCTGATTATCCTGATCATGAATATTTTTATCATTTCGGTGATCACGCTGCTGAATATGTACGACTCCAAAAAAGAGATCGCTCTCATGCGGCTGATCGGTATCGGAATGAACAAGATCAATCTGGTTTATATCATACAAAACGGCATCATCGGTCTGGTGTCAACTCTTTTAGCCTTTGCCGCTTCGCGGCTATGTCTGCTGCTGATGGGTAGCTATGTGGCGTCAATGGGCATTGTCCTTGACACGGCGAAAATCTATCCTATGGAGCTGATCATAATGGCGGTTGTCTTTGTCATCAGCGTTCTCCCCACCGTGATCTGCACGGTGAGTATGTCAAAAAAGGACGGTATCTCAGAATGAAAAAAATAATAGCAGTTGTTCTCACATTAATTCTTGCCCTATCGCTTTTCACAGCCTGCGGCAGCAAGGGTGGCGAAATTGTCGGCAATACACTGAGCTTTTCCCAGGCAAACAGCGTGGATGCCATGAAGAAGCTGGACGGACAGCAGGTGAATATCATCGGCTATATGTCCACTCTTTCTCCGATTTCCGGCAGCTTCATTTATCTGATGAATCTGCCTTATCAGAGCTGTCCTTTCTGTGTGCCGAACACCTCTGAGCTTTCCAACACCATGGCGGTTTATGCCAAGGAGGGTGACAGCTTCAAGTTCACCGACAGGGCCGTCAGAGTGGACGGAATCCTTGAGTTCGGCGACTATACGGACGATTACGGTTATCAGTATGCCTACCGTATCAAGGACGCCACGATCACCGAAATCGACACTTCGGAAATGGGTGAAAAGCTGCAGCTTTGGCAGCAGCTTGCTTCCAGCGGCGCTGTGGCCGATGTTTATGCCATGTATGACTATGTCAACTTCCTTTGCTTCTGGGGCACCTATACCGCAGAATTTCAGTCCGGAAAGGATTATCTTTTCCCCACCGATGCGCTGAACTTTATCCAGAAAGACGGAGCGCAGTATAACTACGGTTACGTGGACGGATATTTTGACGATATCATCCATACAATCGAGCAGGTCAACGCCACAGAATTTAAGGATCTTGTGGAAAATGTCCGTCAGGCCAAGGAACTGGCAGAAAGTGCTCTGACAGCGCTTGAAAACGGTGAATACACGCAGACGGATGAATACAGCGGCGTATTTAAAGACGGCAGACAGCAGTATAGGATGAACAGTGCCGACGATTATGACAAGCAGATGAATAAGCTATATGGCAATTTCGCCTCATGGCTCGCCGAATGGGAGCTGTAAAAGGAAGAGAATCCCTGTTGCGTTTTGGATGCAACAGGGATTTTTTTATTTCATGTTTTTTCTGTAATCTCTTGGGAGCGTACCGGTGATATCCTTGAAAGCCTGGGTGAATTTGCTTTGGTTTTCATATCCCACTTGCTCCGCAATTTCGGATATAGATCGGTTGCTTTGCGTGAGATATTCCATGGCTCTTTTGATACGGTATTCTTTCATATAGGCGGCCAGGGACTGACCGAAAACTTTTTTAAAGACGGTTTTGAGGGTTGTCTGATTGATGTGGAATTTCAAAGACAGCTCCTCGATGGTGTAACGCTTTTTTAAATCAGCCGTCAGAAGCTCATGAATTTCATTGACAGTTTGCACGGTGGAATCATAGGCGTGACTTTCTTCAAAGGTTTCCTCAGAAGGACAAGTGACTTCAACGATTCGCTCGATCATGTCGTGCAGGACTTCTGAACGGGAGGTTTTGGCGGCCGTATAATAGACCTCCTTACCCTCTCTGCGGCTGATGATCAGTCCGGCAGTTTTCAGCAGTTTCAGGTGGTGCGACACGGCGGGACTGCTCATCTCCAGAAGAGCAGATATATTGATCACACATTCCTCACAATGGCATAACAGCCAGAAAATTTCGATGCGTTTGCTGTCACTCATCATTTTGAGAAGATCAGAAACCATTTCAAAGGTTTCGGCCTTGGGCATTGCGGTTTGCAGGTGATCGGATAGATGTCCGTGATCATGGGGCAGAGATTTATTCATTGCTCGAAAACCTCCTTTGGATTTATTATACTATATCGTCATCAGAAAATCAACAACCGGAAAAAATAATCCATTTGGATATATTAATATCCCGATAAGCAGTTATTTATCCATACGCGTTGACATTTGTTTAATTGTTGAATATATTATAGATAACGATAAAGCTATGCTTGAATCGAAAGGGAAAGGAGCAAAAAACAATGAAAAAAGCCTATAAAATTGAAGTGGACTGCGCCAACTGTGCCAATCTCATGGAGGATGCGGCCAAAAAGACCGACGGTGTGAAAACGGCTGTGGTCAATTTTATGACGCAGAAAATGATCGTTGAATTTGAGGACGGTCAGGATACGGCGGCGGTTATGCAGAAAGTCTATAAAAACTGCAAAAGAGTCGAGGACGATTGCGTGATTTATATGTGAGAAGAAAAGAAACACCTTGTTGCAAAGTGATCGGAAGATCACTATTTCGCATTCAATGTGTAACAATATAAACGGTAGGGAGTGATTAGCAATGAACAAGAAGCAGAAGAAAATGCTTATCCGAATTATTTCTTCCGCGGTCATGGTGGTCGGATTCCATTTTATACCGATCAGCGGATACTTACGATTCTTTCTTTATTTAATTCCGTACCTGGTTGTCGGATATGACATTTTAATACGAGCCGGAAAGGGGATTCTTCGCAGGAGAGTTTTTGATGAAAACTTCCTGATGGCTGTTGCGACGATCGGCGCCTTGGCACTGGATTTGGTGAAGAACGGTGACTATGTCGAAGCCATCGCCGTGATGCTGTTTTACCAGATCGGTGAGCTTTTTCAGAGCTACGCCGTGGGCAGGAGCAGAAAAAATATCAGCAAGCTCATGGATATCAGGCCCGATTATGCCAATATTGAGCGTGAGGGAAAGTTAGAGCAGGTT
>JAQXMV010000015.1 GCA_029013165.1 Oscillospiraceae bacterium
CAAAGGTAGCTTCATAGCCCTTTGCGTCTGCGCCGAGCATAACGCCGCTGTCTTCCGTGTCAACGGTGTATTCGCCGATTTGCGCCGCCTTTTCGTTAAGCGAAGCGAAGAACTCAAATTTAACTTCATAGATAACGTTTCCGTTTTCGTCCGTCGTCTCTTTCGGTGTCAGGTTGTTGACCTGAACGGTTGTTGTGGCGTCGGCATTTCTTGTGATGATAATATCGTCATTTGTGATGCCGTATTCTCTTATTAGGTCAACACGAAGCTTTTCTTCCTGCTGACTTGTCATTGTCACATATTTTGAAAGCGTTTTGATAACGGTAAGGTTATCAAACGGTGCGGTATGGGAAAGAGCTTCGGTGGAAATTGATTTGAATACCGAAGAAAGGGTATCGGTGTTGCTGACGGTTGTATAGAACAGTCCGTCTGTTCCGTCTCCCGGGTATCTCATCGACTGTGCATCGGGATAGCCGGAGGAAACAGCGTTCATAAACCGATTGATATTTGCGTCCTCGCTCTCACGCTGTGAGAACACGCCGACGCTGTAAATGGAAGCATCATACGCTTTCTTAAGCGTTGCGGCGTTGGCAATCGCCGAGTTGGCAACCGAGGTCTGGAAGCCACTTAAATAGGTCGGCTCGCCGTCTGTCATAAACACAACAACACGCTGACGGTCAGTGGAATCGGTATTGGCGAAGACGCCCTTTGCCATCTCAAAGCCGAGGTCGGCGGCGGTCGCTCCTCTTGCTTCAATGCTGTCAACGGCATTGAGAAGTGCTTCATTGACTTCCCCTGCCTCGCTGACGCTCAGAAGGGAGCTTGCGTAGTCGGAGGACTTGATATTTTCAAATTTGACAATGCCTCTTTCCGAGGTTAAAAGCTCAGTGTTTTCGTTCTTTTCGAAGCCTTTGTAATCGCCCGAAAGACCGAAGCCGACAAGGGAGATTCTATGGTCTGCGCCGGTCATTTTTGCGTTTTCAAAAACGGTATGGATAAATTCTTTTGCCGTGTTTTTGAGCGCATCAATCTTTTTCGTGCTTGAGCCGAGCGTTTCGTCCATGGAGCCGGACTGGTCAACAACGAGAACGATATCAAGCGGAACCGATTTGGAAACCGTTGATTTGACAACCTTAGCGTCCGACCAGGCACGAAGCTTCAACAGCACATCATCGGCATCTGTATAATGAACAACATCGGAAGAAGTATGAATATCCGAGGCGTTCTCGCTCTTAATCAGGGTGTAAACGGCGTTGATTGTCAGGTTGCTGTCGGAAAGGGTGTAGTCCTCCCATTCGCCGATATATCTGTCCTTGGCAGGCACGGCAGGCTCTTCGATTTTTTCTGCGCCTTTCGGGAAGTCAACCGTTGCGATGGTTTCGCCGTCGGCAACAAAGGTAGCAGTGAAAACGTCCTGCTGAAGCTTCGGAATGACTCTTTCCTCATAGCCGCCGCAGTAAGTGCAGTCTCTGCGTTCGATGCCGTCTGCTTCATAGGTCGCCGGGGTGACAGTGTACCAGCCGAGATAGGTGTGGCCGAGGGATTCAAAGTTCAGCAGTCTCTTGACGGCAAGCTCATGTCCGGGAGAACCGCAGTAGGCACGGACGGTACAGTCGGCGGGGAAAGAGGGAGCCGCTGTGCTTGTATATTTGCAGTATTTGTTTTCTATCGTCAGAATCTTAAGTTTGCTCCAACTTGCATGGTCGAAAGATTGAACGGTTTCCGGCAGTGTAAGATTGGTAAAACCGCAATAAGCGAATATAGAGTTGCTTATTTTAGTAATGGCAGGGAGAATGTTGATGCTTTTAAGAGCATAGCAATTATAAAACGCATCATAACCGATGCTTGTTAATGAGTCCGGTAAGGTGATATCGGTTAATTTAGAACAGTTATAAAATGCAAATTTATCAATTGTTTCTGCTCCGTTTTGAACATCGACCGAACCGACCTTTCCTCTCGGGCAGCAAAGCACTGTTTTTCCGTCGGCTGTATAGACAATTCCGTCAACAGACTTGTAATTCAGGTTGCCGTCTTCCACATGGATTGCGGTCAGATTTTCACAGCTATCAACTGCTTTATATGTAAATTCTTCAACGGTCGCCGGAATGGTAATTTCACCACTGATTGCCGCCGGCACAATAAGCAGTTTTGTCTTTTCTTTGTTATATACAATACCGTCCACAGAAGCATAAGCTGTGTTATCCTTTGATACAGAGATAGTAGAAAGTTTTGAACAATAATTAAAGGCATCAACAGAAAGACTTTTCAGTCCCGAGCCGATAGTAACAGTTGCCAAAGACGAGCAAACTGCAAAAGCGTCACTTCCGATACTTGTAACGGAATCGGGCAGGACAATATCTGTAAGAGCATAGCAACACCTAAACGCCGAAAGACCGATGCTTGTTAATGAGTCCGGCAAGGTGATATTTGTAAGAGCAGAGCAATACCCAAACGCCGAAAGACCGATGCTTGTTAATGAGTCCGGTAAGGTGATATCGGTTAATTTAGAACATTCATAAAATGCATAGTTATCAATTGTTTCTGCTCCGTTCTGAACATCAACCGAAACAAGATTCGTACAATCACGAAAAGCATACGAAGCAATATTCTCTACGCCCTCGCCGATAACAACGTTCTTGATTCTCAAATCGTACTTGAATGCTTCCGCCGCCATTCTGCCCGTGCCGGTGACAGTCAGCGTTCCGGCGTCGTCAAGAACCCATGAAAGCTGTGTGCCGTCGGTTGTCTCGGTCACTTCACCGCAAAAGCCGCTTGTAAGATAGTCACTTGATGCCGCACTTGCCTTAGCGGTAAACAGCTGTGACCACTCCGGCAGCTCCAGCCCGACAAAGCCGGCAAGCGGCGCCGAGGTCATAAGCACAAGCACAGCCATTATAACGGCTAATGATCGTTTCAGATTTTTTCTCATTTTTTGTATCCTCCTTGTCAAAGCATAACCGCTTCTCAGCGGCATTCGTTTTCTTGCTTTTCTATCATATCATTGAAAATGATAAAAGTCAATATTGCAAAATACTTTTTATTATAAAACATCAATTAAGTGTTGTAATTTGACGCAAAAACGAAACAGTCCTCTCGAAAAGCCGCATACCCCTTGAGAAAAATTTTCGGCTGTGCTATAATAATTGAAACTTGCCTAGAATATGAAACCATCTTTTTTCATTTTTCTCACCCGATTTCAATGCCAAAAGGTGAGCAAAAGGTGAGAAACATAGGCAAAAACGAATAGACGGTGAATAAAAATAAAACAATCCGTCCGAAAGACAGAATAAATATGTAAAAATTGAGAGGAAGATGTATAAATGAAATTAGGTATTGTTGGTTTGCCGAATGTCGGCAAAAGCACGCTGTTTAATGCGATCACAAATGCCGGCGCTCAGTCGGCCAATTACGCTTTCTGCACCATTGAGCCCAATGTGGGCGTGGTGGCCGTGCCCGATGAGAGGCTGGACAGGCTGGCTGAAATGTATAACCCTGTGAAGTTCACGCCGGCAACCATCGAGTTTGTGGATATCGCCGGTCTGGTTCGGGGCGCCTCCAAGGGTGAGGGTCTGGGCAATAAGTTCCTTTCTCATATCCGCGAGGTTGACGCCATCATTCATGTTGTGCGCTGCTTTGAGGATGACGACATCATCCATGTGGACGGAAGCGTCGACGCCAAACGCGACATAGAAACCATTGATCTGGAGCTGATCCTCTCTGATCTGGAAATGATCGAGAGAAGAATCGACAGAACCTCCAAGGCCATGAAAGGTGACAAGAGCCTCGGCGCGGAGCTGGATTTCCTCAAAAGAGTGAAAGAAACCCTTGAAGCCGGCAAAGCCGCCAGAAGCGTGGAGTGCACTGATGATGAAAAGGCCATTCTTGACACACTGGCCCTGCTGACGGCAAAGCCGGTGATTTATGCCTGCAACATGAGCGAAGCGGATTTTGTGGGCGGTATAGACAGCAACGAAAACTACAAAGCGGTCTGCGAGATCGCTGAAAAAGAGGGCAGCGAAGTGTTGCCAATCTGTGCAGAGCTCGAGGCGGAAATCTCCTCTCTTTCCAAGGAGGATAAGGAGATGTTCCTGACGGATCTGGGCATCAGCACCAGCGGCCTGGATCTGCTGATCCAGCGCAGCTATCATCTTTTAGGTCTGATCTCTTATCTCACCGCCGGTCAGCCGGAAGTCAGAGCCTGGACTATCAAAAAGGGTACCAAAGCCCCTCAGGCCGCTGGAAAAATACACACGGACTTCGAGCGCGGCTTCATACGCGCTGAGGTGGTTTCCTTTGAGAACCTTATGGAGTGCGGCTCTCTGGCCGCCGCCAAGGAAAAGGGACTGGTCAGAAGTGAGGGCAAGGAATATGTCATGAAAGACGGAGACATTGTTCACTTCCTCTTTAATGTCTGATAGAAACAGTAAGATGGCCGCGTAGAGCGCTTAGGCGCTTTTGCGGCCGTTTTTTGATAAAAGCGTGACCGAGATCCCGGCAGATTGCCTAAAATATTACGGCGACTTTTGGTGGGATTACACATTGAAAATTTTAGATTTCAGCATTATAATTTATGTATATTTTTCTTTGTCAATTTAAAGAAAAAAGACAATCAAAACGGGGGATGTTTGTGTGAAAAAAATCGTTGCTTTGCTTTTGATGGTGGTGTTCGCGGTGAGCTGTCTTCCGGTTGTGCCGGCGGCTGCCTGGGACTATGACTACTATTATGACAAATACTATTATTATGACAGCAATAAGGACGGTGAAACCGATACCTATATTGAATATGAGCTAGATTTCAGTGATTACACCGCTGAGATCACATACTTCTCAACGGAGCTCAGTCATTTGATTGTTCCTGAGTGGATCAAAGTGACCTACAGCTATGAGAAAGAATATTGGAACGAGTGGGGCTATTGGGATTATGACTATGTGAGCAAAACCTCCATTTTCACCGTCACCGGGATCACCGGCATAGACGATGAGATGGAGAGCATGAAAAGTATTTATATACCTTATACGGTCGAGTATATCGCTCCGGAAACCGTAGGATATGCCTATACCTACATTGAGACGGAGGAGGACTTCGATTATGTGCTGGCTCCCGTAAGCGACTTTAAAATGTACTGCGTGGAAGATACCGCCGGTGAAGCTTATGCCCGTGAAAACGGATTTTCGTGCTCGCTCTTTAAGAACATTGCCTCGGCCGAGATAACGCTGGAACAGGACAGCTTTGTCTATAGCGCAAGTGCCCTCTGCCCCGGCGTCACGGTGAAAGCAGGGGAAGAGACCTTAACAGAAAATATTGACTATGTTGTCTCTTATAAGAACAATATCAACAGCGGAACAGCAACAGTCATAATTACCGGTAAAGGAAGATACAGAGGCAAGAATATGACAGAATTTTACATTACGCCTCTTTCTGCCTCCGGGGCAACGGTAAGTCCGATTCCGGAACAGGTATATACCGGCGGAGAGAAAAAGCCTTCGGTGACTGTTACTCTCTCAGACATCAGGCTGAAAGCCGGAAGGGATTATACAGTCAGCTACAGCAACAATAAAAATATCGGTACCGCCAAGGCTGTGATCACCTTTTGCGGCAATTATACCGGCAAAGTTACCGCGTATTTTAAAATTAATATCGGCAAGATCACGGGTATTCAATGCTCTTCTTCATCGAGCGCCGTGAAAATTGCATGGAACGCGGTCAAGTGCGACGAATATTACCTCTATAAATATAATGACTCAAGCAAGAAGTATGAGCTTTATCAAAAGCTCAAGACCAACACCTTTACCGATACGGGCCTTTCCCAGTTTAAGAAGTATTATTATAAAATCAAGGCTGTGAAGCATAATGTCAGCGGTGTCAGCGATGTCAGTTCGCCGGCGGCTTCCGCGAGCTGTTATACCTGGCTCTCGACGCCGTCGCTGAAGCTGGCGACGAAAAATAAAATGGTGGATGTCAGCTGGACGAAAAATACCAAGGCGGCGGGATATCAGATTTTCAGAAGCGTGAATATGGGGGAGTATAAGCTCTATAAGACGATCAAGGGTAACGCCAATATCCAATATAGCGATAAGGGTGTCAACAACAGCGATGTTTATACCTATATGGTCAGAGCCTACACGACCCTGAACGGAAAGAATTATTACAGTAAGCTGAGCACACCGAAATGCTCGAAGGATGTGACGGCACAGCTCAACGCCGCGACCTTGAAGTCCCACCGTTCTTTTAAGATTTATGATAAGCAGTCTAAGACCACTAAGGTGGAAAGCACCGTGACTTTGAGCGATAGCGATATTGCGACACTGAAAAACTTTGCCGCTAAGTATTTCAAAAAGGGTATGAGCCGAGAGGATCGACTTCGGGTGACACTGGAGTGGATCAATGGAAATGTCACCTATGCCACCACTTCAAACGGCCTGTGGAATAAGATCTGCGGAAAATCCTTTGTGGATGCTATTTTCAATTATAAAGCCGGACAGTGCGCACAGTATAACGGCGCTATGGCGTCGATGATGTGCTATCTCGGTTATGACGCCTATCTGATCAAAGGTTGGCGCGGCTCATGGCCGAATTATTATTGGCAGCATTATTGGTGTGAGGTGAATATCGGCGGACTGATCTATATGATGGAAACGGGTAATGCCGGCAGAAGCGGCGGCTGGAGTTATTTCCTTACACCCTATGCTGAGACCAGCGGATATATCATCAATCAAAAAAATGTAGGCTATTATTAATAAAAATCAATAGAAGTTTCGGTCAAGCCTTTTCAAAGGCTTGCGGGGGTCAAGGGGCAGAGCCCCTGTCGCGCTTCGCAAAGCGCGAAATACCCCTAACTTTGTAATTAACAACTGCGATGACGGTTAAAGAAAAAATACTTCATCCAGCGCAGGAAGGGAGGTTCAGGCAAAATGCGGGGCATTTTGCTTGAACCGTGGGAAACCCTCGCCGGGGGGTTCCCGGTGAAAAGGACAGAAATTTTTGGCTGTAAAAGACGGACTTGACGGTTCAGGCGGCGCTGCGTAGACAGCGCCCCTTTTTGCGGCTTGCATATCAAAACTCACGGAAAATGAGAGGGAATGAAAGCCGGAGCAATCAACCGCTCATGGCAAACAGAACAACACCGGACGAAAGCCTTTGCCGCTTTCGCCCGGTGTATTTATATAGACAGGGGTTGATTGTCAATCCGTCACGCTTGGGCTTCCTGTGCCTCATGGAAGGAAACCTC
>JAQXMV010000016.1 GCA_029013165.1 Oscillospiraceae bacterium
ACCATTACCTGAAAATAACCTTCTTGTCTTTCTAATGGTTGTGCGTGGGCAATTAAAAGAAAATTTGGATATTCTTTACCTGTAAGTCTAATTATTTCTTTATCTTGATTTGCAAGTTCGTATGGACAGCGTGTACCGTCAGAACGCTTTCTTCCGTTCTCGCCACCACCAATCGCAACGATTTTTCTGCTCATTGTTCTTTCACCTCGACTTTTACAATCATACCATACCTGTATCATAAGTGTCAATTTATTTGTATACGCTTATAACTTCAAAAACCTATATGGATTGACATATTCCATTTTTATGGTAAAATAACTCTGTTACGGATCCCTGCAGAAAAGAGGTGCCTGCGTTGTTTGTCTTTCATTCCCACAGCGTTGATGAAACAGAAAAACTCGCCGAAGCCATCGGTGCTAAGCTGACCCCGGGAACGGTGGTGGCTTTTTTCGGCGGCCTGGGTATGGGCAAGACCGCTTTCACCCGCGGCATCGCCCGGGGCATGAATCATCACTGCGCCGTCTCCAGTCCCACCTTCGCCATCGTCAATGATTACGGCGGCAATCCGCCGCTGGTGCATTTCGATATGTATAAGGTGGATTCCTGGGAGGATCTTTATGCCAGCGGCTTCTTTGATTATTGCGATATGGGCGCCGTGCTGGCTGTGGAATGGAGCGAAAACATCGAAAACGCTCTGCCGGAGAACACCGTCCGGGTGACCATCGAGCCGGGTGAAAAAGAAAACGAAAGAATGATTACCGTAGAAGGAATGGATATTGATGAGAATTTTAGCTGTTGACACCAGTGCAGTCTGCGCCTCTGTGGCCGTGACGGATCAGGGAAAGATCCTCTGTGAGAGCAGTGTGAACTGTGGCCTGACCCATTCGAGGACGGTGCTTCCCATGGTTGAGGGCGCGCTGAAAAATGCCGATATCGCCCTGGAAAGTATTGACGCTTTTGCCTGCAGTGCAGGGCCGGGCTCCTTTACGGGAATCCGCATCGGCGTGGCTATGATCAAGGGTCTGTGTGACGCTCTGGACAAGCCCTGCGTTCCTGTTTCTACCCTGGAGGCTCTGGCCTATAATCTTCTCGGCAGAACCTGTACGGCGGTCAGCGTCATGGACGCCCGCTGTCAGCAGGTTTACTGCGCCTTGTTCCGGGTGTCGGGCGACAGGGTGGAACGCCTGACCGAGGATATGGCCCTGAAAATCGACGAGCTGGGCAAAATGCTTCCCAACTATGACAATGTCGTTTTCGTCGGCGACGGAGCAAAACTCTGCCATGAAAACCTCGGTTATACTTTGGCGGGAGAAAACAGCCTCTATCAGCGGGGCAGCAGCGTCTGCTTTGCCGCGGAAAAAAGCTATCATGAGGGCAAGGCTGTCGGCGCAGAGGAGCTCAGGCCTATTTATCTTCGACTGCCTCAGGCAGAAAGAGAACTGAGAGCCAAGCAGGCTCAGAAGTGATTCTTTGTCATCCTATACAACGAAAAAACGGCGGTTCCCTGCCGCTTTTTTTCTTTACAAAACAGCGCGGATATGATAATATAACAGATGAAACTACCAAAGGGAGAGATAATTATGATCGCATTAGGGGCAGACCACGGCGGCTACGCACTGAAAGAGGAAATTAAGAAGCATCTGGAGGAAAGAGGGATTGCCTATCAGGATTTCGGCACTTACTCACCGGAATCCGTTGATTACGCGCACATCGCTTACAAGGCCTGCCGTGCCGTGACAGCCGGAGAATGTGACAAGGCTATTCTTTGCTGCGGTACGGGTATCGGCATTTCCATGGCGGCCAATAAAGTCAAGGGAATCCGGGCGGCCTGCTGCAGTGATTATTTCAGCGCGAAATACACAAGACTGCACAATGACGCCAACGCTCTGTGTCTCGGCGGCCGAGTGGTGGGCGTGGGTTTAGCGCTGGAGCTGGTGGATGTGTTCCTCGACACGGAGTTTGAGGGCGGCAGACATCAGAGAAGAGTGGATCAGATCACCGCCATTGAGGAAGACACTTTCGAGATCTGAAAGAAGAGATCTCTGAAAAATAAAAAACAGGGGAAAAGGAGAAAATCATGGTAACATTTTTCAAACGCGTTGCGGCATTTTTCGCCGCGCTCATCACACTGCTGTCACGCTTTGCAGGAACGGACATCAAGCTGCCGGGACCTGCCGACAGCTTCCGCGTCACCTCTTATGTCATTGCCAGCACTGTCACCGATAAGGCAAGGCTCTGTTCGGAAGATTTCGATATCATTACCGATGTGATTCTTTTCGGCTCCACGGATTTTGACCGACAGGGCAATATCATCGTGGATAAACCGGTATTTGAAACGGCGCTTGCCAATCTGCGTGAAGTCATCGGCGAAAGAGATATCAGCATTTCCGTCAACCTGCTGGGCCCGGGCTATGTGGGCACCTCCGACAAGTGGGAGGACTGGATGGACGGACAGACCGAGGCCCATAATGAAGCCTTTGAAAGCGGCGTCTTTGAGGAAAATATTGTCGCCCTGCTCGATGAATACGATCTGGACGGCGTGCATTTTGACTATGAATATCCCATTTCTGTCAACGCCTGGTATTATTTCAATAAGTTCCTTGTCCGTCTCGACAAATACTTGGGTGACAAAACTCTCGGCGTGGCCACCAACGAATGGAACCTGAAGTTCAATAATGCCGCTGTGGAAGCTGTTGACACCTTTGAGCTGATGATGTATGACATCTATAACGAGGAGGACGGCAGACACTCGACCTATGAGGACATCACTTATCTGGTGCAAAAAGGCGCCCTGAGAGGAATCCCCCTGGAGAAAGTCAATATGGGCCTGCCTTTCTATGCAAGACCCACTGATCACGACACCTATTGGTATGACTACTGTTCGTTTTATGATAAGCTCGACGAGGACGGCTGGTATCATGACGAGGCACTGGGTAAGGACTTCTGGTTCAATACCCCTGATGACATTGAAGCCAAGACCCGTTTCGCCCGTGAAAGCGGTTACGGCGGCGTCATGATCTGGCACTATAGCTGTGATATCCCGTCAACAGAGGAGAAGTCTCTTCTGGCCGCTGTGGGCAGAGGAACACAAAGCTGACAGAAAGCAAACTCTTTATCCCGAAGCGATTTCATCGCTTCGGGATTTTTGCTCATTTTTGGTTGTCATTTTCCCTTGACAAAGACTTTTATCGGTGATAAAATAAAAAACAGCAAAGAAAAAAAGTCAATATCCCAAGGATAAATCGTTGAGGGAGAAGGCTGACTTCTTCAGAAAAACCATGCAGAGAGTCCCTGTCGCCGGCTGTGAGCAGAGACGGTTTTCGAGGTCATGCTACCACTCCTGAGAGCGCGCCGAAATAAGGCGTGCCGTGGGGCCGCGTTAAGGTCAAGGGCGGGAATCAGACCGCCTCAGAGAGCCGCCTGCCAAGGCGGAATACGGGTGGAACCGTGGAGCGTTTTTGCTTCATCCCAGTACAGAAAGAATGTATTTGGGATGGAGCTTTTTGTTTTTGCGAATTCCAAAGAAAGAGGTAAAAAACAATGATCAATGTAACTCTCAAGGGCGGCGTTGTCCGTGAATATGAAAACGGCATCTCCGTGCTGGAAATCGCCAAGAGTCTCGGCGCGGGACTTTATAAGTCTGCCTGCCTTGCCCGAGTAGACTCTCAGGTCTGTGATCTGCGCACTGTGCTCGATAAGGACTGCGAGGTGGAGATTCTCACCTTTGACGACGAGGAGGGAAAAAAGACCTTCCGCCACACCTGCTCCCATGTTCTGGCTCAGGCGGTCAAAAGACTTTATCCGGAGACGAAGCTGGCCATCGGGCCGGCCGTTGACGCAGGCTTCTATTATGACTTCGACAGTCCTGTGAATTTCACCCCGGAAATCCTCGAAAAAATCGAGGCGGAGATGAAAAAGATCGTCAAGGAGGGCCTGGTTCTCGAGAAATTTGAGCTGGAGCCTGACGAGGCCATTGCTCTCATGGAGAGCCGCGGCGAAAGCTATAAGGTGGAGCTTGTCAAAGAGCACGCGGATAAGGGGGAGAAGATATCTTTTTATCGCCAGGGCGAATTTGAAGAGCTCTGTGCAGGTCCGCACATTCCCGACACCTCAAGAATCAAGGCTTTCAAGCTGACCTCATGCACCGGCGCCTATTGGCGCGGCGACAGCAAAAACAAGATGCTGCAGAGAATATACGGCACCGCTTTCACCAAGGCAAGCGATCTGGAGGCTCATTTGGCCGCTATCGAAGAGGCCAAAAAGCGTGACCACAATAAGCTGGGCAGAGAGCTGGAGCTTTTCACCACCGTTGACTATGTCGGTCAGGGCCTGCCCATCATGCTGCCCAAGGGCACCGATATCATTCAGACGCTTCAGCGCTTTGTGGAAGACGAGGAGAGAAGAAGAGGCTGGCAGAGAACGAAGACGCCGCTGATGGCCAAGAGTGATCTGTATAAGATCTCCGGCCACTGGGATCACTATCAGGACGGTATGTTTATTCTCGGCAATGAAGAGACCGATGAGGAGGTCTTTGCTCTGCGTCCCATGACCTGTCCTTTCCAATATCAGGCCTACCTCAACAGAGCCCGTTCCTATCGGGATCTGCCCATGAGACTGGCCGAGACCTCCACGCTTTTCCGCAATGAGGCCAGCGGTGAAATGCACGGACTGATCCGTGTCCGCCAGTTCACGATCTCAGAGGGACATCTGATGTGTACGCCGGAGCAGCTCGAGGATGAGTTCAAGCGCTGTCTGGAGCTGACCAACTACATGCTGGAGACTCTGGGACTGAAAGAAGATGTTTCCTACCGTTTCTCACAGTGGGATCCCGAGGACACCGAGAAATACATCGGAACCAAGGAACAGTGGGATGAAACCCAGGCCATGATGAAAAAGATTCTCGATCATCTGGGCATCGAATATAAAATCGGTATCGGTGAAGCGGCTTTCTACGGCCCGAAGCTGGATATTCAGATCAAGAATGTTCACGGCAAGGAGGATACGCTGATCACCATTCAGATCGACCGTCTCCTTGCGGAAAAATTCGGTATGGAATATGTGGACAGAGACGGCACCAAGAAGATTCCCTGCATTATCCACAGAACCTCCATCGGCTGCTATGAGAGAACCCTCGCTCTGCTGATCGAAAAATATGCCGGTGCCTTCCCTGTTTGGCTGGCTCCGGAGCAGGTTCGCATTCTGCCCATTGCCGACCGCCATCAGGATGCTGCCTATGCCGTCAAGGAAGCACTGGACAGAAGTGGTAT